>CAZTJX010000210.1:0-3263 GCA_964613755.1 uncultured Demequinaceae bacterium
ATCCCCTCATGGAGCGGTACCACGACGAGGAGTGGGGGCGCCCGGTTCGGGACGACGCCGGGCTCTTCGAGCGTATCGTCCTCGAGGGCGCACAATCGGGCCTGAGTTGGTCGACGGTCCTTCACAAGCGCGAGAACTATCGCGCGGCGTTCGCGGAATGGGACGCGCGGGCCATCGCGGCCTTTGGAGACGACGACGTGGCCCGGCTCATGAACGACGCAGGCATCATCCGAAACCGCGTCAAGATTCTCTCGACGATCACCAACGCGCGGGCCCTCGTCGCGCTGTGGGAGGCGGGGGAAACGCTCACGGATCTGGTGTGGGCTCACGCGCCCGCGGTCGCCCGGCCGGGATCCCTCCCCTCGTGGGCGGACATTCCCACCTCCACGGCGGAGTCGAAGGCGCTGACGAAGACGCTCAAGTCGCGCGGGTTCGTGTTCGTGGGCCCCGTGACGATGTACGCCCTCATGCAGGCATGCGGCCTGGTGGACGTGCACCTCAACTCCTGCCCCACGCGGCGGGAGGCCGCGGCCACCTAGTTTGCCCTCTCCCTGGCGTCATCACACCGCGCCGACGCTCAGCACCACGAGCGTCGGTGGCGGCGCGTCACCTCCTTGAGAAGAGCGTCGACGACGCGAAGATCCGCGGGTATCCACGGGACCTCGCGCCACTCGCCAGGATCGAGCCAGCGGACCTCGTCGTGGTCCTCGAGCGCGCGAGGTACGCCAGACGTAATGCGTGCGAGCCACAGGCGCATGACGAGCGGATGCCCGGACGAGGCGAGCGCGCCGAGGGGCCACGCCAGGCCGACCTCGCCGCCGTGCTCCCCTATACCGCCGTCGTCCGTTCCCGGAAGCTCCGCGCCGAGTTCCACCTCGATTCCAAGCTCCTCCCGCAGCTCCCGCCGTAGCGCAGTCTTGGGCTCCTCGCCGGGATCGACCTTGCCGCCGGGAAACTCCCAGAGTCCGGCCATATCGGGTGGGGAAGACCGGCGGGCCGCCAGGAGGACGCGAGGCAGGTCAAGGTCGTCAACAAGGGCGGCCGCCACCACGAGGCGACTCGTCGCAGGCGTCAGCACGGTCGTGGGCTTAGCACGGCATCGCCGACGCTCTCGTACGCGTCACTCGGTTATCGCGGCGTATTGCTCGGAATTCAGGAGCTTCCTGTTCGGCGTCTTGATCGTGATCTTGATGATCCACCCGTCGCCGTAGGCCTCCGTGTTGAGGGTCTCGGGGGCGTCGATTACCGCCTCGTTGATGGCGGTCACGACACCCGTGACGGGCGCGAAGAACTCCGATACTGCCTTGGTCGATTCGAGTTCACCGCATACTTCGCCCGCGACGACATCGTCGCCCATCTCCGGGGCCTCGACGTACACGATGTCACCGAGCGCCGCGGCGGCATACTCCGTGATTCCCACGGCGACCTCGCTTCCTGCCGAGACGTCGCCGGCGACCCACTCGTGCTCCTCTGAGTACATGAGCTCGTCGGGGATGTTGGCCATGTCAGTCACCTCTCTGCGAAGGCCCTAGGCACCCTGCGCGTCCGCACGGGGCCGCTGATAGAACGGTAGCGCGGTCACGCGCATCTGTTCACCTCTACCGCGAACATCCGCGACGAGTTTGGTACCGGCCTGCGCGAACCTCGGGTGCACGTAGGCCATGGCGATGGGCTGTCCCAGGGTTGGCGAGGGCGCGCCCGAGGTCACCGCACCAACCTCCGCCCCGAACCCGTCGAGGACTCGGTGACCAGCCCGCGCGGCCCGCTTCCCCTCTCCCAGCATTCCCACGAGAACACGCGCCTCCGGCGCGGCGAGGTGGGGCTCGTCCTCCCACAGGGTGGACTCCGTCGCCGCCGCCTCCAGCGCCGAACGGCCGATGAAATCGCCTCGGGGATCGTCCGGCGATCCGAACTGGACAACGCGGCCGAGTCCCGCCGCAAAGGGGGTGGTCGCGAGAGAGAGTTCGTGGCCGTAGAGCGGCATCCCTGCCTCCAGGCGAAGCGTGTCGCGAGCGCCAAGGCCGCACGGAACGATGCCTCGGGACTCTCCTCTCGCGAGCGCGCCATCCCAGACCCGCCCAGCGTCATCCGTGGCAACGAAGAACTCATATCCGTCCTCGCCGGTATAGCCCGTTCGCGCGACAAGCGCGGGAATGGTGCGGTCGATCATGACCTCGATCGCGGCGTAGTACCGGAGCTCGGGGGGCAACCCGCCCGTCATCGCCTCGACGATCGGACGGGAGGCTGGCCCCTGAACCGCGATGAGTGAGGTTACGCTCGATCGATCCTCCACCTCGCACGCGTCACTCGCGCATCGAGCCGTGAGCTCGGCGGCCACTGCGACGGCGTTGTCAGCGTTCGCGACGACCAGGAAGGTCTCCTCACTCGTCCGGTACACGATGAGGTCGTCCATGACCCCACCGTCCGACGCGCAGATCATCGTGTACTTCGCGCGTCCCGGGGTGACACGGCTGATCCAGCTGACGAGGGCCGCGTCGAGGGCTGCGCTCGCCCCCGGGCCACGAACCCAGATCTCACCCATGTGACTGACGTCGAACAGTCCAGCCGTAGTGCGCACGGCTCGATGCTCGGCGAGATCGGAGGCGTACCGGACGGGCATGGACCATCCGGCGAAGTCCGTCATCGTCGCGCCGAGGGCCGCGTGCCTCTCGGCCAACGGAGACGCGGAGACCACGCCAACCTCCGTTGGGTTCACTCTCCCGCCCTATCGGCAGGAATCTCGCGATGCGGATCCTCCCCCGCCGCGACCTCCTCCGCGATCGCGTCGCGATCCGGCCGAGGTTCGGCGAACGAGTCCGCGTACTCGACCACAGGAAGAACCGTCACGAGGTTTCGGTCCCCCTTGGCATTGTCGATGCGGCGAACGGGGGACCAGTACTTGGTCGCCCGTAACGATGCAACGGGGAACGCCGCCTGGTCTCGCGAGTACGCCTGATCCCAGGCATCGGTGGCAACCATGGGGGCCGTATGGGGCGCGTTCCGCAGGGGCGACGCCTCCACGGCGATGCGGCCCGACTCGATGTCCGCAATCTCGCCGCGAATCATGATCATGGCTTCGATGAATCGGTCAAGCTCCTCGCGGCTCTCGCTCTCCGTGGGCTCTACCATGAGTGTCCCAGCGATCGGGAAGGACATGGTCGGGGCGTGGAACCCATAGTCGATCAGTCTCTTGGCGATGTCCTCGACGGTCACTCCCGTGCGCTCCGTGAGTTGTCTGACATCGAGAACGCACTCGTGGGCGA
>CAZTJX010000211.1:0-3200 GCA_964613755.1 uncultured Demequinaceae bacterium
GAAAGAGCGACACGACGCTGAACCACACCGTGCCGGGATGGGCGACGCTCAGGCCTGCCGACGCTTCCTGGACGAGTGCGTAGGGATCCACGGCCCCCGCGCGGGGCGTCGGCGTGTGGGCGCGTGTCCGGGCGTGCTTCTGGTCCTCCATGCGTGCCCAGGGTTCTTCCGGCGCGCCTGCGGTGAATGAGTGCCGGATTCGGGGCACCGGCGCCTCTCCCGGCGCTCCAGCGGTGGACGAGTGCCGGATCGGGGGCCTTCTCGGCGCTCATCCGCCTCAGGGGTGCTGGCGCCTGCGACTCGGCGCACTCTGCGGCACTCATCCGCCTCAGGGGTGCTGGCGCCCCCGACTTGGCGCACTCTGCGGCACTCATCCGCCTCAGCCGCCGCCCGCGGCGTGGCCTGAGTGCGTGCCCTACGGCGCGGGGAAGAGCCCGGTGATCGAGCCCTCGGCCAGGACGTGCCCGTCGGCCGCCTCGGCGAATTCGGCCCACGTCAGCGCGTGCCCGGGCTCGAGCAGCGTGTCGAGCGCGTACACCGTGAAGACGTAGTGGTGCTGCGACGGCGGGCACGGGCCGTAGTACGCGACGGTGCCGTTGGTGCCGCGTCCCGCGACTCCCGGGAGTGAGGCCGACGCTCCCCGCGCCACGCTGGTGACGGCGGGCGGGATGTCGACGTGGAGCCAGTGGGAGTAGCCGCGGGCGTCGGGGTCGTTGACGGCGATCGCGTACGACGCCGTCCCGGCTGGGCCTTCGGACCAGGCAAGCGCGGGGTTGAGGTTGTCGCCCGCGCAGTGCGCGGAATCGCCGCCCGCGAAGGTCGAGGCCAGGCCTCCGCCGTCGACGAAGTCCTCGCTCGTCACCGTGAGCTGTGCCGTCATGCCACTCACGCTAGACCCAGGCGGTGGCGCGTCGCCAGGGCTGGAGCAGCCCGCGAGGGCGAGGGCCGTGGCGAGGGCAAGCACGGAGCCTGCGGCGAGGATGGTGCGGGGAGAGTGGGCGAGGGAGCGTCCGGGCATCCGAGCCTTCAGGTCAGATCCGACGGGTCAGATGGAAGGCCGCGGAGTGCGCGGCGGAGAGGGCGCCGATCCCGATGAGGTGGAGTTCCACGACGAGGATCGGGAGGCCGAGGGCGTACTGTGTGTAGCCGATCGCGCCCTGGGCGAGCGTCGCGACGCAGAGCCATCGGACGGCGGTGCGGACGGCGTCGTCTCCGGCCGTGTCGCCACCGGCGCCCTTTACGCCCGAGCCGCCCGCCCGTCGGCGCAGCGCGAACGCGAGGTAGGCGATGACGGCGACGAAGGCCCAGACCGCGAGAGCGTGCGTCTTCGCGGCGTCGGCGGGATCGATCCCGAGTCGCTCGGTGGCCTCGGGATCTCCGGAGTGGGGGCCGGAGCCCGTCGTCACCGTCCCGAGGACGACCAACACGGCGAAGAGCGCGAGCGAGCCCCAGCGCGCGAGGGCGAGGGAAGGGCCGGAGGAGCGCGGCGCGGCGCCGCGGACGCGCAGGAGGAGCCACATCGAGGCCCAGACGAGCGCGACAGAGATGAGCATGTGCGCGCCGATGACGAGGGGGTTGAGTTTGACGTGGACCGAGACGGCGCCGAGGACGGCCTTCGCGAAGACGCCGACGACGGGCAGCAGCCCCCACCACCGGAGCGCGGGGCGCGAGCGCCAGATCGCGATGGCGAGGACGCCAGCGATCGTGATGAGCACGACGGAGACGAGGCGGTTGCCGAACTCGACGTAGGTGTGGGCGTTGTCCAGGGATGCGCGCGTGGGGAAGAGGCTGCCCGGCTCGCACAGGGGCGCCGTGGGGCACGCGAGGCCGGAGTCGGTCAGGCGGACAGCGCCGCCCGTCGCGATGATGCCGCCCTGGGCGATGAGGTTGGTGAGCGCGAGGCCCCGGGCGCGGGCCGCGATCCAGGCGAGGGGGCGCTGGCGCGGAGGGGCTGTGGTGGTCGCGCGTCCATCCTAGGAGCCTCGGAGAAGGGCGCGCGGGTCGAGGCCGGGCGGCGGCGCCTGCGGGCGGCACCTCGCTATCTTTTGACAGATGTCCCGGGGGGGCTTAGCCTCGGGCTCGGCGGGTGGTATTGGGAGCTTTCGTCGCGAATAGGTGAATCGCGCCGGGGCATGGCGGGGACGAGGAACCATGGTCACGTTGGGGCGGACGCGCGCGATCGTTGGCATTGGGGTGGTTGCGGCGCTCACGGGCGTGGGACTTGCCGTGGGTTTGAACGGGGGGACCGAGTCGCCGGGCGTTGACGCCAGCGCTCCGCCCGTGACGCCGCCGCCCGTGGCGGAGATCACGTTCGACGAGGCCTCAGCCGTCCTCGAGAGCCAGAATGCCTACTCGACCACCGAGGTCGACGCGAGCGGCGTGCACCGCACCGTCCTCAATCCCGTGGTCGTCAACGTCAAGATCGGCGATGAGTGGGTTCCCGCGTCGGCGAAGCTCACGGACGACGGCGCGGATGGCCTGGTCGCGCTTGAGCACCCGCTCGCCCTCTCCCTTGCTCCGACGGCCGACGATCCCGAGTTGGTGTCGGTCTCGAGCGAGGGTTATGCGGTCACGTTCGCCCTGAAGGGCGCCGCGGGCGCGCCGCTGGCGCACGTCCCGGACCCCGGCGTGTCGAGTGCCGAGGTGGACTACGCAGCGTATGAGGAGGTCTTCCCGGGCGTTGACCTTGAGTACGACGTGTCGCCGAGCGCCCTCAAGGAATCGATCGTGCTTTCCGAGGCGCCGACGTCGGACGACGTCGCGTACACGTGGACGGTGACCGCTCCGGGCCTCACCGTCGAGCGAAACGAGTACGACGACCTCGAGTTCCTCGACCCCGCAGGCACCGTGATCCTCTCGATGCCGATTCCCGTGATGTGGGACTCGTCGGGCATCGAGGGTGAACGGGAGCCTAACGACGCGAACATCCCGTTCGAGGTAGCACAGGTCTCCGACGGCGTCCACGAGCTCACCCTCCGTCCCGCCGTCGAATGGCTGCGCGATCCGGCGCGGGTGTATCCGGTGTACGTGGACCCGACGCTTGGGACGGGGCCGTTTCTCCTTCGGGAGTACAAGCAGGACGGCGTCGTCTACGCCAAGGACGTTCGTGTAGGGAACTCTCACCAGACGAGCACGTGCTGCAATTGGCGTTCGGTCGCGGCCTACAACTACTCAAGTCTGATGTCGAAGCAGGTGACCTG
>CAZTJX010000212.1:0-3180 GCA_964613755.1 uncultured Demequinaceae bacterium
CCACGCCCGGTGGGCGGAACGCTACTTCCGGACGCTTCGCGATCGCGATCGCCTTGCGGGCGAAATCTCGCGCGAGACGGGCTCGATCGCCCGCATCTTCGACCGGCGCTGCACGGTGCTCACTCACCTGGGATACCTCGTAGGGGAGGGGGACAACCTCGCCCCTACCGACGTGGGACGCATGCTCCGGACGATCTACTCCGAGAGCGATCTTGCGATCGCGGAGTGCCTCCGAACCGGCGCATGGGATCACCTCGGCGTACCTGGGCTCGCGGCCGCCGTCTCGAGTCTCGTCTACCAGGGCCGCAAGGAGGAGGACGATCGGCAGCCGCGGATACCGCAGGGCCCGACCGGTCCGCTTGGGCTCGCGCTACGCGAGACCGTTCGAATCTGGTCCCGCCTCGACGAGCTCCACGCCGAGCATCGCCTTCCCCGCAACGGGGCGCCCCACTGGGGGATCGTGGGTGCGGTTCACGCGTGGACGCAGGGGAAGAGCCTCGATGCCGTGCTGCGCGGCACCGAGCTCGCGCCAGGGGACTTGGTGCGGTGGTTCAAGCAGGTCATCGATGTCCTCGACCAGATCGCCCGCGTGGCCCCGAACGATGAGGTGCGTCGACGCGCGCACTCCGCGATCCAGTCGATGAGGAGGGGAATTGTCGCGTACTAGGGCGTGCCCGGGTTACGAGCGTCGCTCGCGTAGGCTGGGCGCGTGAAGCGGCGAAAAGGGACGAAGGCGAAGTTGTCGCGCGCGCTTCGACGAACCTCGCGGGGCCAACGATTCCGCACTGTCGTTCTCGCCGCCCTCGCGGGCTTGACGATCAACCTGGCGTTTCCCGTCGCGAACCTCTGGCTCGCCGCGCCTGTCGGCCTCGCACTCCTGTGGTTCGCGCTCGAGCATGCGGGGGTGCTCGACGGCTTCGGACTGGGATTCGTCGCCGGGCTCGGGTTCTTCCTCCCTCAACTGTGGTACATCAACGTCTCCGCGGGAATCGTGCCGTGGCTCGCCTTGTCCGCGGGCGAGTCTCCGGCCGTCGCACTTGCTGCCGCGGGGTGGTGCTACGTGCGGACCAGAAAGGTTCTGGAGGGCAGGCTGTGGGCCGAGCCCCTCGTTTTCGGCGTCCTGTGGGTGGCGGCCGAGCAGTTGCGTTCGATCGTGCCCTATGGGGGTTTCCCATGGGGCAGGCTCGCCTTCTCTCAGGTCGACACACCGCTTGTCACCCTTGCGTGGCTCGGGGGAGCGCCCCTAGTGTCCTTCGCTGTCGCGGTTGCTGGTGGCGCCCTTGGTCTTGCCTTCGAGGCCGCGCGCGGACGCCGAGTGATCCTGACGTCGATCGCGCTTGCCGGGGCGTTCGCGACCTATGCCGTCGGCCTGGTGATCCCCCTCGACGTGTCTGCGGAATCGGGGATGCTGCGCGTCGGCCTCGTCCAGGGCAACGTCCCCAACCTCGGGCTGGACTCCTTCCGTCAGGCCCGGCTTGTTACCGAGAATCACGCGAGCGAGACCGAGCGACTCGTTCCGCACCTTCCCTGGGCACCCGACCTCGTCGTATGGGCAGAGAATTCTGCCGATATCGATCCCCGCATCGATGCGACATCGCGCGACATCGTCACGAGTGCGGCCATTGCCGTCGGCGCGCCCATCCTGCTTGGCACCAACGACTACACGCCCGAGGACGGGCGCTACAACACCGCGCTCCTGTGGACGCCCGAGGGCGAGGCCATCGACGTCTACATCAAGCAGCACCCTGTTCCCTTCGCCGAGTACTTGCCGCTTCGCTCGCTCGCGCAGTCGATCACCGAGGTGGCCGACCGGCTCACCGTGGACATGCTTCCCGGGGACGAGGTGGGGGTGATCACGCTGCCGTCCGACCGCCTGGGGCGCGACGTGACGCTCGGTGACGTGATCTGCTTCGAGGTGGTGTACGACCCGCTGGTCTTCTCCGCGGTCGGCGCAGGCGCGGAGGTTCTTGTCGTCCAAACGAATAACGCGAACTTTGGGCTGACGAACGAGTCGGAACAGCAATTTGCGACGACGCGATTCCGCGCGATCGAGACGGGACGCACGGCGATTCAGGTCTCGACGGTGGGGGTGAGCGGGTTCGTCCTCCCCGACGGGTCCGTGGTGTCCAAGACCGGGCACTTCACGGCGGAGCACCTTGCGGAGGAGGTGCCGCTGCGCACCTCGATCACTCCGGCCATGCGCATCGGGGGAGTGCTCGGCTGGGTGTTCTTGGTTGCCCCGGTCGGCCTGTGGGTGATCCGGTGGTTGTTGTCGCTTCGCGGCAGATGGGACTGGGATTGATGAAGACCCTCGTGATCATCCCGACGTACAACGAGAGGGAATCGCTGCCCGTGCAGATCGCGGGTGTGCGTAACCATGCGCCGAACGTCGACATCCTTGTCGCCGACGACAACTCGCCCGACGGCACGGGGGAGTGGGCGGACGCCCAGGCGGAGGCGGATAGTCACGTCCATGTGCTGCACCGGACGGCCAAGGAGGGACTGGGCGCGGCGTATCGCGCGGGTTTTGCGTGGGGACTCGAGCGCGGGTACGAAGTCCTGGTCGAGATGGATGCTGATGGCTCCCACCAGGCCAGGCAACTCCCCGATTTGCTCGCGAAGGTGGGGGAGGGGCGGGGGGAGTATGACCTCGTCATCGGTTCGCGCTGGGTGCCAGGCGGCACTGTCGTCAATTGGCCGGCGTCGCGGAAGATGCTATCGGTGTGGGCGAATCGCTACGTGCGCCTTGTGTTGGGGATTCCCGTGCGCGACGCGACCGCCGGGTATCGTGCGTACACCGCCGCAACGCTCAAGGCGATCAACCTCGACGACGTCGACTCGCAGGGCTACGGATTCCAAGTAGACATGACGCTGCGCGCGATCCGCGAGGGAGCGACGGTCACCGAGGTCCCCATCGAGTTCGTCGAGCGGGTGCAGGGCGTGTCGAAGATGAGCGGCTCGATCGTGCGCGAGGCGTTCCTCAAGGTCTTCCTGTGGGGCCTCGCCAGGCCGTTTCGGCGTGGCGGGGTCAAGAAGACGCGGCCGGGCGCGCGCGAATAGACAGCGGTGCTGACGCGAAGAGGGGCTACGCGCCCACGCGGCCGGCCCTGAGTAGCACGAGCCGCTCCTCGAGCAACTCCTGCAGCTCGGGAATCGACCGGCGTTCCCTGAGCATGTCCC
>CAZTJX010000213.1:0-3164 GCA_964613755.1 uncultured Demequinaceae bacterium
TGACTCCCGTCCGTACCAACGGAGACGAAGGCCAGACCTCGGCGGGAGATCCGGACAACGCCTTCGACTCGACAGCGTTGGGATCGGGTGTGGCGAACACGCTGGGCACCGACGCGAAAGAGTTCTCGACCGAGACGGTCGATACCGGGGAGCACACGGTCACTGCGCAGACGGACGGCGACAACCTGGCACTCGGAATGGTCATCATCCAGACGACGCCGACCGACCCTGGCGACGACGAGGGCGACGACGACTAAGTCGCCGACCCGCGCCGGTCCCGAGTCTCCTCTCTAGCCTTCCTTGCGGCTGGCCTGCGCGTTGACCTCGTAAGACGTGTTCGTTGCCTCGAAGAAGTTCACGAGTTGCAGGGTGTCGTTCGCCGTGGCCATCCACTTCGCCGGGTTCGAGACGTTGTAGTGCGCCTCGAAGCCCAGCTCTTCGAGGCGGCGGTCGGCCAGGTACTTGACGTACTGGTTGACGTAGTCGGAGTTGAGGCCGAGGATCCCGGAAGGGAGAAGGTCGCGGTTGTACGCCTCCTCCATCTCCACCGCCCCCAGGATCATCTGTCGGATCTCCTCGGCGAACTCGGGCGTCTGCAGGTCCGCGTTCTCCTCCAGCACTGTGAGGACCAGATTGATCCCGAACTGGAGGTGGAGCGACTCGTCGCGGATGACCCAGTCCATGAGGGATCCGAAGTTCCTCAGCAGGTTCCGTTGGCGGAAGCTCAGCGCCACCATGAAGCCCGAGTAGAACAGGATGCCCTCGAGGATGATGTTGTAGGCAATGAGGTTGCGAATGAAGTCTTTCTTGCCCTCGGTCGTCGTGATGTCGAGGGTCTCTTCAGTCATCCGCTTAATGAACCTGACCTGGAACTCCTCCTTGACCGCCATCGAGGGCACGTCGACGTGGGACGCGTACGCGGCCTCGCGGTCGATGGGGAAGGTCTCCAACACGTACTCGAAGGCCATGCAGTGGTTGGCCTCCTCCCACATCTGCTTCGCGAGGTAGAGGTGACACTCGGGCGCGTTGATGTACGGATACACGCCAAACGCGAGGGCCTTGTTCACCAGGAGTTCGTTGGGATTGAAGTACGACATGAGGAACGTGACGGCGTGCTTCTCCTCGTCCGTCATCTTTTTGAAGTCGCTCAGGTCCTCTCCAAGCTGGATCTCGTTCGGAAACCACGTGTTCGCGACGGCCTGGTCGTACAGGTCCATCGCCCACGGGTACGTAATGGGCTTGAGGAGCAATCCGTCCTGGATGCCCGTGCCAAGAATGGCCATGTCTATCTCCCTCGTCAGGTGTCGATCGTCAACGTGCGGTTGCTACTGGCAGGACTCGCACTGCAGGAGCTCCATGGGGTCCACGGGGCACGCGACCCCACCGACCACCTCGGTGTCGCCGTTCGGCGACGCGGGCGTGGTGTGGTTCGCGAGCGGAAGCCGAGCGGCTTCGGCAGGGACGACGACGGGCGTGGGCTCGGACGACGCAGGCTCGGGCAAGCTCGCCGGCGGTACAGCAGGCGTGGCGGCGGGAGCGCGAGTGAATGCGGTCGTCGCCACGGCGCTAAGCGCAGAAGCGGGCGCGGATGCGAACGGAGCAGCCTTGGCAGTTGCGGCCCCAACGGGGGCCTCCTCTGCCGCCCCTAGGCTTTCGGCCGATTCCGTCGCCGGAGCGTCCGCCGACGCAGCCGAGGCGGCGGAGGACTTGGGCGTCAGCCCCCCGAATCCCTTGCGGGCGGGCCCGGACGACGTCGCCTTCGGCGCGTTCGCCGATGTCGCGGCGGCCGCAGTTCCGGTGGAGTTGATCCGCTCGGTCTTGTTGACGCGTACCGTCGACTGCTCGGCGGTATGGCGAGGCTTCATGTGCAGGTAGTACGTCGTCTTGACGCCGCGTTCCCACGCCGACGAGTACAGCGCCATCATGTCGTCGACATCGCGCGACTCGAGGTAGATATTCCGGCTAATCGCCTGATCGATCCATTTCTGGGCGCGTGCCGCGACCTCGATGAACGCGTATGGGGAGAGCTGAAAGGAGGTCTTGTAGACGTCCTGGAGGTGCTGAGGGACCTCCGGGATTTGACTGAGATCGCCCTGGACCTCAAGCAACCGGTCGCGCACCTGTTCCCACATGCCCAGGCCCTGGAGATCCTTGACGAGGTTGCGGTTCACCTCGAGGAACTTGCCCGAAGACGTGGCCCGAGAAAAGATCTGCGAGAACTGTGGATCGAAGCCGGGGGTCGTGCCCGCGACGAGGCCGATGGAGGCGGTGGGGGCGACTGCCATGAGGGTCGCGTTGCGGATGCCCCCCTTGACCTTGGCCCGGAGCGAATCCCAGTCCTGGCGCGTCGTCCGATTGACGGCGATCGGAAGGCCCCGATCTGCCTCCGTGATCGCGATCGTGTCGAACGGGACAAGGCCCTTGGACCAGCCGGAGCCGTCGAAGTTCGTGTACGAGCCGCGCTCCCGCGCGAGGTCGGCGGATTCGTCTATCGCGTGGAACGAGACGAACTCGACGATCTGGTCGATCAGGTCGTACGCCTCCTCGGACTCATACGCCATGCCCAGGCGCTCGGCGACGTCGGTGAAGCCCATGACCCCCAGCCCAACCGCGCGGTTCTGCTGGTTCGCGTGCTCGGACTCAGGGACGGACGAGAGGGTGATGTCCACGAGGTTGTCGAGTTGGCGCACCGCGAGGCGCACCGAAGCCTCCATCCGCGTCCAGTCGATCGCGCCGTCCACGAGGTGGGTGGAGAGATTGACGGAGGCGAGGTTGCACACGGAGATGTTGTCGCGGTCCTGGGGGAGGCAGATCTCCGTGCAGAGGTTGGAGAGGTGAATGGCCCCCGTATTGGTGTTGAGGGCGCGGTTGTTGATGGTGTCCTTCCACGTGAGCCACGGGTGCGACGTGGACTGCAGCGTCACGAGGATGGACTTGTATTGCTCGCGGGCGCGCGTCTTCTGGAAGGTGCGCATCTTGCCCGCCTCGGCCAGCGCCACGTACTCGGCGTAACGCGCCGAGAAGGCCGAGCCCGTGAGCTCGACGAGGTCGGGGGTCTCGGCCGGGTCGAAGAGGTACCAGTCCTGGTCGTCGCGGACGCGTTTCATGAACTCGTCGGAGATCCACACGGCGGTGTTCGCCGTGCGTGTGCGACGGTACGGGTC
>CAZTJX010000214.1:0-3160 GCA_964613755.1 uncultured Demequinaceae bacterium
CTTCCTGCAGCTGATCCGCCGCTTCTCGGGCCGCGCCCAGTTCGTCATCGTCACCCACCAGAAACGGACGATGGAGATCGCGGACGCGCTTTACGGTGCGAGCATGCGCGGCGACGGCGTGACGACGATCATCAGTCAGCGGCTTCGGGAGAACGAGCCCGCGTAGTCGCTAGTCGCCTGCCAGCGCGGTCAGGATGAAGTCGTGGGGCTCCTCTTCCCCCCAATACTCCGCGACGGCGATCACGTAGGTCCCCGCGGGGAGCACAAGGTCGACGCGAGGGTCCTGGCTGTCGTAGTCCTCGCCAAACACATCCTCGTCGGCCCAGACGTATCGCACGGGGGCGCCCGAGGCGACGAAGCCAACGATCTCGATCGTGAGGTCCTGGTACCCCTGGGCCGCGGCCATGATGACGAGGCGCTGAGGAGCGTCGAGAGTGAGGCAGGCGAGCGAGCCTCCCGTCTCATCGACCACGAGCGGCGTGTCGACGATCAGAGAGGGAAGGGACGCGCACGCCCCGATCCTCAGGGTCGCAAGTCCGCTCGACACGGCTCCCGTGTGGAAGTCCGTTCGCGTCGTGTCGACGTAGATGGAGTGTGCGCCCACGTCGCCGCCCGCCCGCGAGGTGACCTCGATGAGGTATGTCCCCGCAGGAAGGTCGAGATTGAGCTCCGGGTCGGTCTGGAAGGTGTCGTCGATGCTCCGAAGGAATTGAGGGTCGCCCGATTCGTCGAAGGCGTAGACCGCGATCATAAGGTCCATCGTCGAGGGGCTGTCCGCGATCGCGCCGATCTTCGTGAAGGAGGCTGTGCCGATCGTGAGGCACGTGAAGGGCTCACCTTCGGCTCGCGTTCCGGTCCCGGAATCCTCGATCGTCGCGGCGCTCAGCGTCGTGCAATCGTCGATCGAGGGCAGTGCGTTCGAGAGAGGTTCGACCAGCGGAATTGAGGATGAGCGAAGCGCGAAGCGGCCAGCGTCGCCGCCGTCGAACCGCGAGACGCTTACGAAGTAGGTGCCGGGTCGAGCCTCGAAGACCACCTCGGGATCGCGGCCGTACGTGTCATCGTCTTCCGCGACTACCCCTTCGGCGTCCAGGCCTACCCAGAGCCTGAGGTCCGCGTCCGTGCCCGCGGGAGAGGCGCTCAGTGTGATCTGCGAGAACTCCGTGACGGTGAAGCAGAGCAGTCCATAGTTGGTGGTGATGTCGGAGCCGAGGGTGATCTCCTGTTGCGCGCCTCCGTCGCAGGCGGTCGCGAAGGCGGATCCGGGTCCGAGGCCACCCGCATCGTCGGAGCGTCCACTCGCCAGTAGTACGGTGACGATCACCCCAAAGATCACGATCGCGCCGAACACTCCAGCCACCATCCAGGCCTTGGCTTTCGACGAGGTAACCGTGTTCCGAAGACCTTGAAGACCCACCGCCGAACTGGGGGTGGCCGCATCGGGGGCGGAGTGATCGGTCGGCTGTGATCGAGCCATGGTGTGACTCTATCGGGGGAGGGCCACGAACCCCAGAGTAGGACCCGAGTCGGGAGATTCGGTTGCGCTTTCGCCGAGAAATTCCGGCGTAAATGGGGGACGATAGAACGTGGAAGCCGTGCTCGCACTGGGGGTGATCCGCGTGTTCCTGAGTCTCCATGATGCGGTCGTGGCCGCGCTCACCCTCGCAGCGATCATCTTGATCATCGGCACATGCTCCCAGGGTCGGCTGCGCCACGTCCTGCTCTGGATACTCGGCGGCGTGCCGCGCAAGCGGCCCTCGTTCTCCACGAAGATTCCCCGCCCCGAGCATCACTGGTCGGTCATTGGGGAGCTCTCGTACGACGACTCCGAGGATTCCTCGCCACCCGCGACCTAGTGCGACACTAGGCGGGTGAACGCTCCCGAGAACTCGTCTACGCGGGCGAGCCGTCTCCGCGGCGCCATGACGTTTGGCCTGGGAGAGCGCCTCCGCTCGGCCTTCGGTCGCGGGGGCGCAGATGTCGATTGGGACGAACTCGAGGAGACCCTGATCGGTGCCGATCTGGGCGCCGGGGCTACCGAGGACGTCCTCGTATCGGTCAGGGCTTCCCTCAAGAAGGCCAAGGACGCCAATCCCAGGGAGGTCCTCAAGGCCGCGTTGCTCGACGCGCTCTCCGCCACCGAGCGCACGATCGCGCTCGACGCGCCCGGCACCTCCGTAGGGGCGCCGATCATCGTCGTCGGGGTCAATGGCGTCGGGAAGACGACCTCCGTGGGCAAGCTCGCCCGATTGCTCGTCGCCGACGGGTATGGTGTCGTCCTCGCGGCAGCGGACACGTTCCGTGCGGCCGCGGCGGATCAACTCGAGACCTGGGGGACTCGCGCGGGCGTGACGGTGGTTCGGTCCGACCGCGAGAGAGGAGATCCAGGAGCCGTGGCGTTCGAGGCGGGGGAACGGGCGCGGGAGACAGGGGCCGACGTCATCCTCGTCGATACCGCCGGCCGGCTCCAGAACAAGCGCGACCTGATGGACGAGCTTGGGAAGATCCTGAGGGTCGTCTCGCGCTCACGACCTCCGGCCGAGGTGCTTCTCGTCCTCGACGCGACGACCGGTCAGAATGGGCTCGCGCAGGCGCGGATCTTCACCGAGGTCGCGGGCGTCACCGGCGTGATTCTGGCGAAACTCGATGGTTCCGCAAGGGGTGGCGTCGTGATCGCGATCGAACGCGAGTTGGGTGTTCCCGTCAAGTTTGTCGGGCTCGGGGAACGCGCCGACGACCTGGCCGCCTTCGACCCCGAGGCCTTCGTCGACGGCCTCCTCGACTAGGTTCGAGCCCGCCCGCCCCGTTGCGGCAACACATCTTTTACATCGCCGCCTCATATGTAACGGGCGCGAAACACCCCGGTGGCCCCCGCGAAACCTCCACGCGGGACTCTTGCTCCGTCAGCCGCCCGGCTGGCGAGAGGAGAAACGAACAATGGAATTCGCGCTGGATACAGGCAATACCGCGTGGATGATCGTTTCGACTGCACTCGTCCTGCTGATGACGCCTGCTCTGGCGTTCTTCTACGGCGGCATGGTGCGGACGAAGGCCGTGCTCAACATGATGATGATGAGTTTCGTCACCGTCGGCACGGTCGCGGTCGTCTGGGCGGTCTACGGCTACGGCTTGACCTTCGGTTCCGGGGGTGGCTTCTGGG
>CAZTJX010000215.1:0-3130 GCA_964613755.1 uncultured Demequinaceae bacterium
CCTTCGACCCGGTGACGGTGGGCCACGTGGATATCGCCGTGCGCGCCCGCGCGCTTTTCGATCATGTGGTGATTGCCGTCGCTCACAACTCGCGCAAGAGCCCGGTGCTCGATACGGAGACCAGGGTGACCCTCGCGCGCGACGCCCTCGCGCATCTCGAGGGAGTGGAGGTCAAGGCCGCCGAGGGTCTCCTCGTCGACTTCTGTCGCGCCGAGGGCGCGGTCGCCATCGTCAAGGGATTGCGGGGCGGGGCGGACTATGACTTCGAACGTCCCATGGCGCTCATGAACCGGGAGCTGACGGGCATCGAGACGGTGTTCGTCTCCGGGGACCCGGCGCTTCAACATGTCGCCTCGTCGCTGGTTCGCGATGTGGCGCGCCACGGCGGCCCGATCGCCGGACTCGTGCCCGAGGGTGTCGAGGAGGCGTTGCTCGCCGCACTCGCCCGCGAGCGCGACTAGCGGATGAGTGGTCATGGCTGGCGCGCGCGAAGTGCCCGCTCGTAGAGTCGAACGGTGAGACGTATAGCCGTCCCCCGTGTCGCAGTCGCGGTCACGACGGTCGGCATGCTTCTTGCCGCATGCGCCCCCGCGGCCGTCGTCTCGCCCGAGGTTCACGACGACGGCAGCGTCACCTTCCGCATGGATACCGGCGTCGCGAACTCCGTGTATGTCGCGGGGGACTTCGGTCACGTCGAGATGAGCAAGGACGACTCGGACATCTGGTCGGGAACGATCGGGCCGCTGGAGCCCGGGATATACGACTACTACTTCGGCGTCGACGGCATCCACATCGTGGATCCGAGCAATCCCGACACGAACGGAACCAAGAGCTCGCTGCTGACGGTCCCGGGAGATCCCCCCAGGGCTTGGGAGGTTCAGGACGTCCCCACCGGCGACGTCACCCGCGTCGTGTACGACTCCGCAGCGATCGGTACCGAGCGCCCGTACCTCGTCTACACGCCGCCTGGCTACGAGGAGGGGACGGACCCGCTGCCCGTGCTCTACCTCTTCCACGGCTACACGGACGACGAGTACGGCTGGGTCGACGTCGGCAAGGCCCCGGTCATCGCGGACAACCTCCTCGCCCAGGGCCTGATCGACCCCATGATCATCGTCATGCCGTACGGGCAGCGGTCGCCGACGGTGGGACCGTACGAGGCCACCGGCCCCGGATTCCGGGAGGAGCTCGAGGTGCAGGTGCTGACGGAGATCATCCCCGCGGTTGAGGCCGCCTATCGCGTCAATCCGGACGCGAGGCACCGCGCGATCGAGGGCCACTCCATGGGCGGCTTGGAGGCGGCCATCATCGGCATGAACCACCCCGAGGTGTTCTCGACGGTCGCGATGTGGAGCCCCGCGGTCTTCGAACCCCCGGCGACCGTCCTCGCCCGGTTCGACGGTCTGCCCGAGGACACCGCGGCGTCGTACCGGTACGTGCAGGTGGCGGTCGGAATGGATGACGATCTCTTGGTGCTCGACGTCGCGCTGGCGGACTACCTCACCTCGCACGCGGTCCCGGTTGACTTCCTGAAGACGCCGGGCGGGCACAACTGGCTGGTGTGGAGGGCGTTCTTCGTGGGATTCCTGCCGAAGTTCTCGGAGATTGCCTCGTAGGGCCGCCGCTCGAGGACGCCCACTGTTGAGCGCGACGCCCCGAATCACGTAGACTCGTCCGCTGGTCCAGCCGTTCGTGGCGCGGGCCAAGGTCCTCGAGGGCCGGAGATAGCAGGAGGGTGCGATCGTGACGTCGCGCGGCCCTGCGGCCTCCCCGTTCGTCGTCTCCGTTCGAGACATCGCACGGCGGCCAGGTTCGCAGAAGTCGATCTCCCTCAACTTCCCGGCACCCGCGGTCTTTGGCACCGACGTGATCGGAGTGCCGGAGGGGTCCGACCTTGCGCTCGAGTTGAGCCTAGAGTCGGTGTCCGAGGGCATCTGGATCTCTGGCACGATCGCGGCTCATGCCGTGGGGGAGTGCTCGCGGTGCCTCGATGAGGTCGCCGAGGAGCTCGTCGCCCCCGTCCAGGGACTGTTCGCCCATCCCGGCGCCGAGAGCGCGGGGGAGGGCGATGACATTGATGTGCGGGACTTCGATGGCGAGACGCTCGATATCGAAGAGTTGTTGCGTGACGCGGTGGTGACCTCGCTACCGTTCGTCCCGCTGTGCGATCCGGATTGCCCGGGACTGTGCGACCAATGTGGCGCACGGCTCGCGGACGATCCAGATCACCACCATGACGTGGTCGACCCTCGATGGGCCGCCCTCGAGAGCCTGACCGAACAGAAGGAGACGTAGCCGTGGCGGTTCCCAAGCGCAAGATGTCGCGCAGCAACACCCGTGCGCGCCGGTCGCAGTGGAAGACCACTGCCGCGAACCTCACGCCCTGCCCCCAGTGCAAGGCCCTCAAGCTCCAGCACACCGCGTGCCCCGCGTGCGGCGCCTACAAGGACCGCAACTACGCCGAGGCCCTCCGCACGGTCAACGAGCTCTAGAGACGCGTCGAGGCCGGTGCGCGCGTGACACGACGGGCTGGCGCCGCCGCCCTGGTCGAGCGACTGGGGATCTCCATCGACCCCGAACTGCTCGTCCTTTCCCTCACGCACCGTTCGTTCGCATACGAGGCCGGGGGTCTCCCGACCAACGAGAGACTTGAGTTCCTCGGGGATTCCGTCCTCGGAATCGTCGTCACCGAACGGCTTTACCGCGATCACCCCGATCTCCCCGAGGGTGATCTCGCGAAGATGCGCGCGGCATGCGTCTCCCAACGGGCGCTCGCCGAGGTTGCCCGCGAGCTTGACCTCGGCCCGTTCATCCTGCTCGGCAAGGGCGAGATCGCCACCGACGGGCTCGACAAGGATTCCATCCTCTGCGATGCGTTCGAGGCGATTCTTGGGGCGATGTACCTCAGCAATGGGATGGAGACGACGCGCGTCGTCATTGAGCGGCTGCTCGCCCCGAGCCTCGCACGCGCGGCCGAGGTTGGCGCGGGACTCGACTGGAAGACCTCTCTGCAGGAGGCCTGCGCCGCGAGGGGTCTCGGCAGCCCCGTATACGACCTTGAGGGTGTCGGCCCTGATCACGCGCGCGAGTTCACCGCGACGGTGATGATTGACGACGCCGCGATGGGGGT
>CAZTJX010000216.1:0-3120 GCA_964613755.1 uncultured Demequinaceae bacterium
CGCGACGCACCGCCCGCGCCCCCATCTTCGCGAGTTCCTCCTCGCCGCGGTCGGCGATGGCCACGACCTGGCGCTCGTTCGAGCCAGAGGCGATGAGGAAGATATCCGCGAGCGGGAAGTGCGCGGTCACGTCCAAGGCGACGACCTCGGACGCTTTGACGGCGTAGGCGGCCTTCGCGGCCCCGTGTGCGAGGGCACGCGCACGTTCTGAGGCCCTCACCCGCCGAGACCCGAGATCGACCACACCACGATGCCAAGGGCGAAGGCCACGGCAGCAAGGATGGCGATGTGGGGCCAGCCGAAGTCCTTCGCTCCCCCGGCGGGCTGCACCTCGACGATGGGGCGCGGGATCGTCCCCGTCATCGGGCCTCCACCGGGAACCGCGCGTATGGTGCCGGTTGCGCCGGGCACGGGCCGGACCGCCCCCGTCGTGGCCGGGCTCAACGCGCTTCCCGGTGGGTGGGGGGAGGGAGACCCCTGCGCGGGGACCGCGCCGTTGGGCGAACCGGAGCCCGCTGGCGGCGGGGATCCGGGGGTGCCCTGCGGAGCTCCGGACACCACTTCTCCTGCGACAGCCAGCGTGGGGGCGGCGGCCGGCGAAGGCGTGGCGGCCGGCGAAGGCGTGGCGGCCGGCGTAGGCGTGGCGGCCGGCGTAGGCGTGGCGGCCGGCGTAGGGGCGGCGGCCGGCGAAGGCGTGGCGGCCGGCGAAGGCGACGACCCGAGAGGCGCGACACTGGGGATGGCCCCGGACGAAGGGCGAGCGTCCCCCTGGCCCGGCATAGCCTGTTGAGGGGACATCGGAGGCGCCCCCTGAGGGCTCGGGGCGACGGAGGATCCGGCACTCGGGACTCCCGAGGGCGGGGTGAGGTCGACCAGGGCCGGAACCTCGGATGTGGGCGGTCGGGGGGCGTCGAGAATACCGTGCTCCTGCCTCGCCTGTGCCGGCGCGGGCGGGCGCTCACGATCGGTGGGCAGTGCAGCTGCGGCAGCGGCCGCGGCCTGCGCGAGTCGTCGGCGGGCGTCGTCTCCGGGGGCGTGAGGAGCCTCCCCGGGAGCGGGTGCGGATTCCGGCGACGCGCCATCGGGCATCTCAAACCGCGAGATCCCCGGCTCCCCCCCGACCGGATTCACGACGGCTCCGGGAGTGGCCTCTTGCGCGCCTACCGGATGGATCTCTCCCGTCGCACGCATGGCGTCGGCCTGAGCCTCTGCCGCGCGTTTCCGCGCAAGCTCCTCCTGTTGCGCGATGACCTCCGGAGTCATGGTCGGGACATTGCCGGTGTGATGCGCCTCCTCAGCAGCCGTCCACGTCTCCATGGGCTGTTCGAGGCGCTCCAAACGGCGCCGATCGCGACGGCTCATCCTCGATACCTCGGTTGTCTCGACCACCGGACTCTGCCGAGGCGCAGGCGAACCCACATCGGAGGGAATGGGCCCGGCGCCAGCCGCCGCACGCTCTTCCATCTCTCGCCGCTCACGGCGCGTCAAGGGGCGTGCTTCGTCAGCCATGCGCTCCTCCGCGATAGAGATGGTGTTCACCTATGTAATCGGCAACCATGTCAGGGACTAAATACCGGATTGGCAGGCCGAGGCCAACTCGTCTCCGAACATCCGTTGAGGATACCCCGAGCGCGGGCACCTCAACCAATGGGACATCGGGTAGTCCCACGGGAACCTCGTAGCCAGGACGCGTCACGCCAACGAACGTCGCGAGCTCCCTTAATTGCTCTGACTCGCGCCATTCGTCAAGCCTCGCGAGCGCATCGGCACCCGTCACGAAGAACCACTCGGCGTCGGGATGCGCGGCATCCAACTCCATCATGGTGTCAATCGTGTAGGTGGGAGCGCCCCTCGCGATATCGACGTCCGAAACCTCCAGCCTCGGATCACCCGCGACCGCGATCCTTGCCATCGCGAGCCGCTCCTCGCCGGAGGCGCACTCCCTCCCCCGCTTGAACGGCTGTTCGGCGGCGGGAACAACGAGCACGCGGTCGAGGGAGAGCGCGGCGTGGACCTCGCTGGCCGCGGCGAGGTGGCCGATGTGAATGGGATCGAACGTCCCGCCCAGGACCCCGATGCGGAGCGTCTTTGTACTCACGGTCAGTGACGCGCGCCGACGCTCCGGAACGCGTGGGTGACAAGAAGAAGCCCCATGAGCGCCGTGAACGCAAGGAAACCGCGGGTCGCAGCAGACATCGGCTGGGCGCTCGCGCCGTGCTCGACTCCCGGAATCTCGGTGAAGATGCGGGTCACCATGTCTCCTTCGCGTAGGCCTCCATTGTCGCATGCGCCCCGCCCAGCGCAGGCGTCACAGGCGAATCTGACCCTCGCCGTGGACCACCCAGGTGGTCGTCGTCAGCTCGGCGAGGCCCATCGGGCCACGCGCGTGGAGCTTCTGCGTGGAGATACCGATCTCGGCTCCGAGCCCAAACTCGCCGCCGTCCGTGAAGCGCGTCGACGCGTTGACCATGATCGCCGCGGTATCCAACCGAGCCACGAAGGCATCGGCCGAGGCAATGTCGTCCGTGACAATAGCCTCGGTGTGACCCGTCGAGTAGTGCTGAATGTGAGTGATCGCCTCATCGAGGCTCTCGACGACCCTGATTGCCATGTCATACGAGAGGTACTCCGTCGCCCAATCCTCGTCCGTCGCCGGCACGGTCGGGACGCCTTTGGGGGCGAGCGCTGCCGCCTCCGCATCCGCGTGGAGAGTCACTCCCGCCTCAGACAGGGCCGCGAGCACGGCGGGCAGGACGCGCGGCGCCGCTTCGTGGTGGACGAGGAGCGTCTCGGCGGCGTTGCAGACACCGACGCGGTGGGTCTTGGAATTGAGGGTGATGGCGACGGCTCGTTCCAGGGGAGCCGAGGCGTCCAGGTACACGTGACAGTTCCCCTCGCCGGTTTCGATCGCCGGGACCGTCGATCCCGTTACGACCGCCTGAATCAGATCGTGGCCGCCCCGAGGCACGAGGACGTCGACGAGGCCCCGCGCATTCATGAGCACTCGTGCCCCCTCGCGGCCGTACGCGTCGATGCTCTGGACGGCGTCCTCGGGGAGACCCGCCGTGGCCAGGGCCGAACGCAGGACGTCGACGATGGCCTCGTTCGAGTCCGCCGCCG
>CAZTJX010000217.1:0-2149 GCA_964613755.1 uncultured Demequinaceae bacterium
CCCCGGTCGGGGGGTGGTCGGGGGCCGGTCGGGGGGTGGTCGGCCCCCGGTCGGAACACTCCTGAGGCCCCGTGGGACGTCAGCAGTGAGCCGGACGAGCCCGTGGAGGACGCCGGTGAGGGTGCGGGAGGGCGTCCGGTTCGGGTGGTGCGGAGTGCCTAATGGCCAATTCCCGTCGCGGGCAGCACACGCCGCAACCGATACCTGGCAATGTCACCGACCCGACCGCCTTCCCCGCCCTCGTCGAGGACTTCCTCACCGATCTCGGAGCACGCGGCTACTCAGGGGAGACGATCCTGTCACGCCGGCAAGCCCTCGCCCAGTTCGCGGCCTGGGCCGGCGACCGAGGCATCACCCGCCCCGTCGAGGTCACCCGGCCCGTCCTGGTCCGCTACCAGCGGCACTTGTTCCACTACCGCAAAGCCGACGGCCACCCCCTGTCGTTCCGCAGCCAGAATTCGCGCCTGCTGCCCCTTCGAGCGTTCTTCACCTGGGCCGTCAAGAACGGGCACGTGGCCGCGAACCCCGCCTCCGACCTCGACCTACCGAAAGTGGAGCACCGCCTGCCCAAAGCGGCCCTCACGGCCGCGGAGGCGGAACAGGTTCTTGCCATGCCGGATGTCTCGACCGTGGTGGGACTGAGGGATCGGGTGATGCTCGAGGTGCTGTATTGCACCGGGATCCGCAGAGCCGAACTCGCCCATTTGAATGTCCGGGATCTCGACCTCGAACGCCTCACACTGATGGTGAGAGCCGGGAAGGGCAAGAAGGACCGCATGGTCCCCCTCCATGCTCGCGCCGCCACCTGGCTCACCGCATATCTCACCCAGGCCCGTCCCCGGCTCGTCGTGGAGCCCGACGACGGGACGGTATTCCTCACCGTCGACGGCACCCCCTTCTCCCTCGACCGCCTCACCCAGTTGGCCCGGGATCATGTGATCGCTTCCGGGGTGGCGAAAGACGGGGCCTGTCACCTGTTCCGCCACACCCTCGCCACCGTCATGCTCGAAGGCGGAGCCGACATCCGCTACGTCCAAGCCATGCTCGGCCACGCCGAACTATCCACCACCCAGATTTACGCCCACGTCTCCATTAGGGCCCTGCAAGCCGTCCACCACGCCACCCACCCCGCAGCCTCCGACCCGAGAAGCAGACGAGCCGCCCCGGACGACGCTCCTGGTGGTCATGCTCGCCGTGACCTGTCGTCCCTCAAGGTCTCCGCTGCTCAGTTGCTGTCTTCCTTGGACTCCGAAATCTCTCTAGAGAACCGCGTCCCCGATTCTGGTGAACCTTCCTGAGCTTTGAGCCTTCACCGACCACACACCTCTTGCACTATGCGTGCGAACCCCCCGCTGAGCGGTCCTGAGCGGCTGAAACACGACCCCCCAGCAGCTGAGAAATGGCTCCCCCGGAGCGCCTGTCGACCGCCCGTGAGGACCGTTCGCCTGGCACGATAGACACCATGACCGCGCCCGCCACCCCGAACTTCCTGGGGGTCCCGGCGCGTTTCTTCTTAGCCGCCGTCGTTGCCGTCGGGCTCCTGGTCGGCGCCGCCGCAACCGCATCCGCCGCTTCGTCTCCCGCAGCCCAAAACGTCGTCGGGGCTTCCACCGTCACCCTCGCCCCTGTCGTCGGGCCTTCCGGGGACGTTTCCCCTGCTACGAGTCGGGAGAGTTACGACTCGCAGGCCCAAACCGCGTCCGCTACCGGTGTTGCCGCAGACAGTGGTGCGGGCGGGATCTCGTCCGTGCTCAAGGGGCAGGCTGGTGTTGATCAGGTTGCTGCCGATATCGAGGCAGCAGGTGGCAAGGTGCTCGGGAGCGAGATCACCGTAGATGCCGGTGGGGTCACGGTGCGTCCGGATCTGTTCGTTGAGACGCCTTGTGGGGTCCGCTGCTTCGTTGAGGTCAAGACCGGGCCTTATGCGAAGTTGAATCCCAATCAAGGGATCGGCTATCCGGCGATCCAGAACTCGGGGTTTGTGCCGCGTGGTGCCAATGCGGCGAATGCGGGCTTGATTCCGGGCGCGACCTATGGACCGATGCCGGTCTGGACCGTCTACGTCCCGTAGCCATGGGGGACAATGCGGCGTTCTCGGCGCTTTTCGATTCCCTCCGGGGTTTGGGTTTTCGTCGGCACGCTTCCCGGA
>CAZTJX010000217.1:2159-3083 GCA_964613755.1 uncultured Demequinaceae bacterium
GCTTGATCTTGCGCCCGAGAAGTTGGGGTGGCTCGGGCTAAACACGGCGACGCGCAAACGCCCGACGGGCGAGACCTTGCTTCATCCCGTGGTTGGGGTTCGCGATCAGGCGATTGAGCGACACGTCGCGGCGGGCCAGGGTCGACCGTTTCATCGCTACTTGCCTCCAACAGTGTCGGTGCCGCTTCGATCCCTCCTGCCTGCGGGCCCCACTTTGGAGTGGGTCCTCGGGCGCGGCGCGGATGCTGACGCTATGGTGGTCGACGATCTGGCCGACTGCCTCGTGCGCTACGCGATGCCCTACTACGCCCAGCAGTCCGACCGGCGTGAGATGGCGACAACCCTTGAGGCCATGTGGGCCAACTGGCAAGACTCGGCCTATCGGTGGCCGGTTGCCTTGTGGATGCTCGGAGACCCCAAGGCGGCGGCCAGTGCCTTGGCTCAAGTCGTGGCCTCGTTGGGCAGTCGCGACGATCTGGCCGCGAGGGAAGTGCGCGAGTACGCCGAGCGTATTCGCCCGCGTCTCACAGGTGCGGATTGACCTTCACCGTGAGGGATACGCCGTACTCGGAGAGGCGCCGTTGCGCGGCGTCCGCAATCGAACTGATCTCGGCAGGGGGATCCTCCCGGCACTCAAGACGAATCGTGACCGGCTTGTTCGCCAAGTGGGGGTAATGCTGGGTCAGGCTCCCATCGAGTGCGAACTGGGCGTATGTATTCAGTTTTGCTTTGAGCTGGTCGGGCTGTCGGGGGTCCGCGCCCCACTCCCGTGTTTCCACCATGACGAGGAGCGCGCTTCCGTCGGGATTCTCGGCCACGAGATCGATGACCTCGGATTCGTCGATGCCGGCCATGTCAGCTGGCTCCGGTGGTGATTTTGCGGACTTCGTGGCGTAGTTGGAGGGCTTCGACGAGGTTGCGGAT
>CAZTJX010000218.1:0-2728 GCA_964613755.1 uncultured Demequinaceae bacterium
GTGTACGAACGGCGCACCGTGCTGGACAAGTCCGCACCCGTGTAGTCCACGCCATCGTCCGACACGAACTGCGCCGACGTCACCACCGCGGGCTTGGCCCGCAACGTCGGACCGTCCGTCGCCACGTTGTACACGAACAGCGCCGTCGGCGTGTCCGTCGCCAGATCCGGCGCCGCCTCCTGCCCCCACTGCGCGGGAGCCCACCCCGCTATCAGAAGGCCCAGCGAGTCGTACTGGAAGTGCGTCCAATCGGCCTCCGTGGCCCCCAGCTTCTTCACCACATTACCGCGCGTCCGCTCCGTCCTCAGAGACGCTTCGCCGCCTCGGCAAGGAACCACTCAACGACTGGCAGCGGTACCGGTTCGGAGATGAAGAAGCGGACGGTTCGCTCGCGAGTTGCGTCGTCTTCGAAGACCTCGGCGACTTGTTCCCCGCCTTCAGTGTCAAGTTCGAGAGCCATCCCGTCCCGATCGCCAACGGCGCTCACAAGCACAAGTCTGTAACCGTTCACGATACTGGCTCCAAGAATCCCATGAACGAACCACTGCTACTGTATCTGACGCCTCGACCGGACGAGTCCCAGATGTTGGTCACGTTCTGGAGCACTTCCGTTCTACCGTTGGGATCGCCGAGAATCTCGTCGAGCATGCGGAGGCCCTGCGCGTTTCTCTCGGCAGCGGTGCCTGCAGACAGGCCCCGATAGACGCTGTCCGGTCGGCCAGAGTGCTTCTGGAGGGCGCGACCGACCTGCGTGAAGCCATTGCGATCGTAGGCCTGGGCCGCGGCTCGCAGGTCCGATTTGGAGAATTTCCCAAACATCCTTACGGCGTCGGCGGCTTCGTCGCCGTGCCCGAGGATGCGTGTGAGCCACTTGAGGAGCTTGCCGCCGCCCTTCAGGCTCCACTTGGCTCCGTTGGCTCCGGGGACGAAGTTGATACCCAGCGCGACGCACCCGAGCGTGTGCTCTCCCGCGCCGGATCCGTAGGCACAACTGTCGGCGTCGTCCAAGTACAGAAACCCCAGCACCGCGTCGACGACGGGATCCCTAGGTCCTCCTCGGTCGCGATAGGCCCCATCCGCGGCAGCCCCCGGCGCCCAGTAGTTGGCGCCGCTCTCGATGCACGCCTGGGTTTCGCACGACGTCCCACCGTTGGCGTCCATGTGAATGCCCAACCCGGCCAAGAAGTTCAAGACCGACGGGTCCGCCGGGGCATAACCCAAGCCCCCCGTGCCTTGCCAGCCCGAGTCGCCGTGGTTCCAGTCAGGCTTCTTCGGCGGCGCATAGTCAGAGTCGTCGTACCGAGGCGCCTTGCCCTTCGTGTTGTTGGTCGTGTTGCACGGCGGCTCCAGCACCCCGCCCACATACGCCCAACTGCCCGTCGTCGAGCACATGCCGCTCGCGTCGGTGTAGGTGACGGGGTTGTTCTCCGCATACCGGAACGCGTCCAGCGTGCGCGGGTCCGCGGGGTTCATCAGCGGATCCGGGGAGACGAACCGCGAGGATTCCGTGTCGTAGTAGCGGGCGTTGAGATACACCAAACCCGTGGACGCCTCGTCCGATACCTGGTTCAACCACCCGTGGTCGATCGACAGGTTGTCCGCGCCGCGTACGGCACCGTAGGGGGCATAGGCGTTGCGGGAGACCGGGTCCGTGACCGACGCCGGAGCCATCGCGCCCGACGCGTCCAGCGTGACCTGCATCATCACCGTCGCGGAGCCCTGCTCATTACCGAACATCAACGAGAGGGTTGAGGTTGCCTCTGTTGGTGTTGCCGGAGGCTCCGACGGCGACGGGCTCGGCGACGGCGACACGCTGGGCGTCACCGAGGGCGTCGGTGTCGACGTAGGTGTCGGTGTCGGCGTCGGGTCAGCCGACGCGGCTACGACGCGCCCTTCCTTCGGCTGAGTCAACACACCCGCAGGCGAAGCGTTCCTGCTACGGTAGGCCGGAGAGGGGATCGAAGTGACGCTCCGACGAGTACTTCTCGATCCAACCACCGCGCCCCATAGCAAGGCTCCCCGCCATTTCGCCGAATCCGGCATCCTGAAGCAACTCGACGCCCGCTTCGCCCGACCAGGCAAGTGGCAAGGTCCCGTTGTCGATCGCGTCGACGAGGTGGAATAGCGTCTGATCGACAATGTCGGGAATCAAAGCCATTGCAGCGTCGTGCGCACCGCTCGACGCGAGCAAGTCGCGCCACCTGGCGCCCAATGGTCCCCCGCCGGATCCTTGGACGAGACGATCGCACGAGCCGATTGCGACATCTCGAACGTGAGTCATCAGAGCACGCGCGAAGTTGTCCGAGACTCGAGATCGTTCAGCCATCATCAACTCCAAGGAATCCGAGTGGGCCCGGGCACACCGCCCCCAATGAGAGTCTGGATTGCCTCATCAACCACTGTGCGCGCCGCAATCGGATTCGCACCCCCCGCAATCAGAGCCTCAGTCTCGATTCTACTCATTGCGGTCCACGTCAGTTCCTGTCCGCTGCGCGCAAACTGGCTGTAGAGCCGGGCCTGCGCACCCGTGATCGCGCTGTGGTTGATTTCGAAGCGCGCGAGTTCGGCCATACGCCCCCTGAGCCCACGGACTGAGTGGGCACGCACGGGCGCGCTCGCATTCCTGCCGCGGCCAGGGTCAGCCGACTTCTTGGACCCTGAAGTCGCGTGGACTCGCAGCAGCGATGAACTCGGCCAACTCGCGTCGCATGAGGATCTGCCGAAACGC
>CAZTJX010000218.1:2738-3080 GCA_964613755.1 uncultured Demequinaceae bacterium
CGGGCGGGCCGCGATCGCAACGTCGCCTAGCGGTGGTGTAATCCGCAATGGCGGCAGGCGACCGAATGCCAGCGGCATCCATCGCCATGTTCCGCACTCGGCGCACGTGGCACCGTCGGAGCCGTGACGCTCGATCGCTTTCTCCCGAAGCTTCTCCTCGTCAAACCACGCGTCACCAATCGTGGGCACAACGATCTGCATCGCCTCGCCAGGTGAGGAGGCATGCCAGTCAACCTTGCGAAGGTCGAGGTCGAACCGTTCCGCAGCCTCGGCAGCCACGCCACGCTCGAGGCAGATCACATCGAACTGCCAGTTGGGCACCCATGCACCGACGACCGTCAC
>CAZTJX010000219.1:0-2992 GCA_964613755.1 uncultured Demequinaceae bacterium
CACGGGGCTCACCCCGTACTACCAGGGCAACACCAAGGTCCTGGACGAGTACTACACGGACGGGAGCCAGTACAAGACGCAGTTGAGCATGACGCCCACGAACGAAGTCACGTCGGCGTGGATCAGGAAGGACGCCGCAGAGAAGAAGAAGGTACGCGACGAAAAGCTCGCCGCGATCGCCGCGCAGGAAGAGGCCGACAAGAAGTGGATTGCTGAACAAGGCAAGTTCACGTGGGGCGACGCAGCCAAGGCGGCCGCGCCTGCACTTGTGGGCCTTGCGGTGGGGGCCGGTTGTATAGGAGCCGGGATCTTCACCGGTGGCGCGGCGCTGATCGCGTGCGGAGCGATCGCGGGCGGAATATCGGCAGGCACGTCATATGCGATGGGGACGCCCAAGGACCAATGGACGTGGGGTGGACTCGGAGAGTCGATGGCTTGGGGCGCGGCCTTCGGGGCAGCTACCGGGGCATTCGGCTGGGGACTCAACTCGGCCGTAGGTGCCGGAGTCCGGGCGCTGGGACCTCGAGTGGGGGCCTTGGTCGGCCGCCAGTCGGGTTCTGGACCGGGAGTGCAGATCGGACCCTGGAGTCCGAAACCGGGCATGGGAACGAACTATGTGACGGCGGCGGAGGCATCGAACCGCTCGTACTTCAATGCTCCCACGTGGACGAATGGTCTCCCGGGCCGCATCCGAGACGGAAGCCAGCGGTGGCTGAACAGCCACTTCACGCAAAACGTGATCGGACGGGGCGACCAGGTATTCTCCTCCATGCCGAAACCGACGTTCGACGCTCTCATCAGGACGCAACACCGGACGCTCCAAGCGGAAGTTAGGACGCTCACGAGCCAGAACGGTGGCTATGGTTGGATCAACCAGTGGTCCTTGTCTCCTGGGGGGTGATGGTATGAATCGACTTCAGATGCGCCTGTTCTTGCAGGCAAACTATCTGTTTCGGCGGCCCTACCGGATCACGAAAATGGCGCACGGCGACCCCTACGAAAAGGGAACGGAGATCGTATTCGCCTCGCCGAGCGTGCAGTGGAACGCACTTCTGATCCGGTCCCGGGGCCATGGGGGCGAGTTCTTCATGCTGTATGTGGGACCGGTCGGCCCGGACGGGGACGAGTGGTACTCCGTGGACTCCGTGGTACGGCTGTTGAGGGCAGGATATCCGAAGAAGTTCGCCGCAGGTGCCCTGGCGTTCGGGCGAGTGGACGAAGCGACGCTGTGGTGGCTTGGCTGGCACCACCGCCGCGTCCACGACGCATTCTGCGACGAGAACCTTGCCAAGACGCGCAAGGCCCTTCGCGGGGCACGGTTGGATTCGACATTCCGGCGCGTCAACCCACGAATGCCGTGATCCGGGCGTAATGCACCTAGCGAGATGGGGAACATGGGCCTCAGCCGGTGCCGTCTTGGTCCTCAGCGGGTGCCTCGGGATCTCTGAACCTGCGCCGAAGCCGCTCGTGGCGCTGATCTCGATGGACTCGGTGGGCTGGCTCAATGTCGAGTTCCCCGTGTGCGCGGGCGACACCCGACCCCAAATCTACGTCTCGGATCGCTCCCTCGGCGGAACCGGGAGCGTCTCGAACTACCTCGACGGGGAGGTGGTGACGGACTCGGTGATCAGGGGACGTATCAGTCCACCTACTTTGTCTGACGGGAGCCTGACTTCCGACCTGCCGCGGTCGGGATTCAGCCCCTTCTCATCGATGCCCCGCGACGCCGACCAAGCAGGTCACCTGAGCGTGGAGGTCGACGGCTTCGGGGCATCCGCGACCATCGCGGATCTGAAACTCCGCTCGGGCCAGTCCGTCCTGCTCACGGGCCGACTCGGGCTCGGGGGATCGTCCCTGGAGGCCGTGACGCAAGAGGAAGGGCGGCTCGTGATCGAGAGCTGGTGTGAGGACGTCCGTCGCTAGGCGGGCCCCTGAAGTATCCGATCGATCCGCGCTGACCGTCATGAGGTGGCGCAAACCGAAGGTCCCCGGTGTTGAGTCTTCAGTGAAGCCAAGGCGGGGGCAACCTGAAGCCGATGGGCGCGCTTTTCGAGGTGTTCACGGGCAGAATCGGGTGAGCGCCTGGTAGTTGGGACGGGTGGGGCGCGCGGTGGATGGACGAAGGGAGTCGTGATCGCGTGTTGCGCATCCGCGTGTTGCTGAGGGTTCGAGGATCCATTGTCGGAGGTGTCTTGGTGCCTCTCGGCGTGTTGGTCGTCGGGGCGGTGAGTGTCTTCGGTGTTCTGGCTGTGGTTGCCAACATAAGATACGGCAACCCGTTTCCCGTGACCGGAGGCAGGTCCGGAGGGCCGATCGCCGTCGTCGCAACGTTCCTCATTCTGCCGATTATGGCCGTCCTGGTGCTTACGGCCCTGACGCGCCTCATGAAGTACTTCGGTCTGTTGGGGCTCCTCTACGCGCGATCCCTAGACGACGGAGCCGTGATGGTGGGCCCGCTCCTGCGGACCCTTTCGGGGCGAGGCCTCGTGGTGCGAACGGCCGACGAATTCGGTATCCGCACGAAGAAGCGGACGATGGATCGAGAACCAGGGCTCTGGCCCGCGCGGTGGATTCTGACCGCAGGCCCGAACACCATCGTCATCGGCGCCCCGTTCCCGGCCACCGCCAAGCACACCAACGCGGTGAAGGAACGTTTGAGGTTGCTGCTCGGTTCGTAGGCCCTCGCGGTCTTGCGCGCGGACCGCTGGCCGCGGTGGAGATATCCAGGCTCACCACCTGATCGAGAAGCGTTTCGCGAACGTGATGGGTGGCAACACCGACGAGTGGGCGACCATCGTAGTGACTCGCACGGAACATCAGGGGTTCACCAACGCGTGGCGGACAGCCATCCCGTACGGGCCTACGGGCACTGCAAGGGCAACCCGCGCCCAGGTTGAGGACGCCGCTCGGCAGATCTTTCGTGACTATCTTGAGATCCTTCAAGCGTTGGGGTTGGGATGACCGAATTCGTGGGGCTCTACTTCAAGCGCAA
>CAZTJX010000220.1:0-2032 GCA_964613755.1 uncultured Demequinaceae bacterium
TTCCTCGTCGTGATCTTCCGCGCCGATTGGCGAATCCCGATCGTCGGCGTCGTGCTGATGGTGGTGTCGTGGCTCGTCGTCGGCGGGCTGTACCCCGCGATCGTTCAGAAGTTCCAGGTGGAGCCCAACGCCCAGGAGTTTGAGGCCCCGTTCATTCAGAGGAACATCGACGCGACGCTACGTGCGTACGGGCTCGACGATATCGAGGTCACCCAGTACGCAGCGACGACCGACGCCCAGCAGGCCGCCCTCCGCACGGACGCGGAGACGACGGCGTCGATTCGCCTGCTCGACCCACACATCGTCTCTCCGGCGTTCCAGCAACTGCAGCAGAACAAGCAGTACTACGACTTCCCAGACGAACTTTCCGTGGATCGCTACACGATCGACGGGAAGAAGGCGGACGCCGTGATCGCCGTGCGGGAACTCAATCTCGCGGGGCTGAGTGGCGAGAATCGCAGCTGGATCAACGACCACACGGTTTTCACGCACGGCTTCGGAGTGGTTGCCGCGTACGGGAATCGCACGAACGAGGATGGGCAGCCCACGTTCTTCGAGGGAGGCATCCCGCCAACGGGTGCCCTCGGCACGTACGAGCCTCGCATCTACTTTGGCCCAAACCTCCCGACCTACTCCATTGTCGGCGCGCCCGCGGACACGGAGCCTTGGGAGCTCGACTATCCAGACGACACGTCGCCAATCGGCCAGATCAACACGACGTATGCGGGGAGCGGCGGCCCGGGCATCGGGAGCACGATCTCCAAGCTCATGTACTGGATCCGGTTCGGCGACGAGCAGATCCTCTTCTCCGACCGCGTCACCTCCGAGTCACAGGTGCTTTTCTACCGCGATCCGCTCGAGCGCGTGAAGAAGGTTGCCCCGTACCTCATGCTCGATGCCAACGTGTACCCGGCCATCGTCGATGGCCGCGTTCAGTGGATCGTCGATGGGTTCACGACGACGGACATGTACCCCTACGCCGATCACCTTGGCATTCCGACGGGCAACAACGGCCCTGACTACCAGATGAACTACATCAGGAACTCGGTGAAGGCGACGGTCGACGCCTTCGACGGCACGGTAACCCTGTATGCGTGGGATCCCGAGGATCCGATTCTCAGGACGTGGGAGCGCGTCTACCCCGGTTCGCTTCACCCGGTCTCCGAGGTCTCCTCGGAACTCATGAGTCATTTCCGCTACCCCGAGGATCTCTTCCGCATCCAGCGTTTCGAACTCGCGACGTACCACGTGTCCGACGCAGCCTCCTTCTACTCTGGCCAGGACTTCTGGACGAACCCCGTCGATCCGACGGTCGGCACGACGGCCCTCCAGCCGCCGTACTACCTCACCCTGCAGATGCCGGGGCAGGACGCCCCGACGTTCTCTCTCACCACGACGTTCATCCCCGGAGGCAACTCGAACAGGAACGTGCTCACGGGCTTCCTGGCGGTGAACTCGGAGACGGGCTCGGACGCGGGGAGGCCGAGCGCCGACTACGGCAAGCTCCGTCTTCTTGAGTTGCCGCGCGATACGACGGTGCTCGGGCCAGGCCAGATGCAGAACGCCTTCAACTCCAACACCGAGGCGCAAAACGTGCTGAACCTATTGCGGCAGGGCGAGACCGACGTGAAGAGCGGCAATTTGCTCACTCTGCCCGTGGGCGGAGGCCTCCTCTACATCCAGCCCGTCTACGTCCAGAGCAGCAAGGGAACCCAGTTCCCGCTTCTGAGGAAGGTCTTCGTAGCCTTTGGGGACTCCGTCGGCTTCGCCGACACCCTCGACGAGGCACTCGACCAGGTCTTCGGGCGCCAGCAAACGACCGATCCCGGGACGACCGACCCTGGGACGACCGATCCCGGAACCACCGACCCTGGGACCACCGACCCTGGGACCACCGACCCTGCAACCACGGCGGCACAGGAGGCCCTGCATCGGGCGCTCCTTGACGCGAGGGCTGCGATCGAGGACGGCCAGGAGGCGCTCGTCGCTGCCCCGGGGCAGGGGCAGGTCCTGGTGCTCCACAGGGGGTCAC
>CAZTJX010000220.1:2042-2986 GCA_964613755.1 uncultured Demequinaceae bacterium
CCAGGAGGCGCTCGCCGCAGGTGACTTCGCAGCCTACGGCGAGGCCCAGGCGCGCCTGGAGCAGGCGCTCCAGGACGCCATCGATGCTGAGGAGCTCGTCAACGCGGAGGGCGCGGCGGCGTCCACGACGACGGATGGGTCTGCCACGCCGTAAAGCGCGGCGCCATTGATGCGCGGATGTCTTCGGACGAAGCGGTTCTACGGCTGGAGCGGGTCCCGGCCGGAGACGTCACGCGCGGTGATGCTCCGTAGCGTCATGGTGAGGAAGACCCACGAGACGGCTAGAAGGATCGCGGAGACGAGCGTCGACATTCCGAGCGGCGTGAAATCGAGGCCTGCGAACGGATCGTTCTGGTCTTGGAACGCGACGGAGAAGTCGGAGGAGGCGATCATCTGGGCAGCCCCAACCATCGACGCCGCCCCCGAGCCGAGGTACGCCAGCCACCAGGGAAGCACGGCTCCCGACCGGGCCCTGCGGTTGAGTCCGCGGAAGTAGATATAGGGCATGACGATGTTCGCGACGGGAATCAGCCATACGAACCAGGCCCAGGCGGGCGCGAGCGGCATCGTCTCACCCGCGTCCGTGAGGCGTTTGTGGATCTTGGTCATCCAGAGCGCGAGCGTGATGTACGAGCCAAGCATCAGCAGAGACGCGAGGCTCGAAAGTCCCTGCGAGGCGAGGTACGTCGCGTCCATGGAAGCGTCCGGCCCCGCGTACCGGTTGAAGTCCGCGTAGACGGAGAGCGACGCCCACGCGGCGAGGAGCGTGAGGAGCGCGGTTCCACCTGTCAGGCCGATGGTTGCGTTCGCGAGTCCCGTCGGTCGTTCATCGCCCCATCCGGAGCGGGGGACCCCGCCGAGGGGAGGGGGAGGGGGTGTGGGAGGCATAGTCGTCATGGAACGAATGTAGCGCGGCGCGACCCGATTATGCGTGCCGTCGCGCG
>CAZTJX010000221.1:0-2983 GCA_964613755.1 uncultured Demequinaceae bacterium
GCACAGGAGCTTCGTGTACGCGCCCCGCGCGAGTCGGGAGGTCGCGGTCCAGCTCGAACCGGCCGTCATCGCCTCCTCGGACTCGACGATGCGTATCCGGGGGTCATTGAGGGACTGGAGGAAGGCGAGCGTGCCGTCGGTCGACCTGTTGTCCCGGACGACGAGCTCCATGTCCGGAGTCAGCTGGTCCAGAACGCTACGAATCGTCTCCTCGAGGAACGGCATGCCGTTGCGCACCGGGATGACGATCGAGAGGACCGGCGTGGCGGGGCTGGTCACAGCTCGGCTCCTCACGTCGTCTCAGTCTCGGCGCTCAAAGTCCGCGATCTGTTCGGCGGTTCGGGCGCGCGGGTCGTCGCCTGCTCGCGTCTCTCGCTCCCACGCGACCGTCCACTCGACGCTCTCGTGGAACGAGAGCCGGTTGTGCCAGGCGAGGTCCCGCTCGGCCTTCGCCGCGTCGAGCGCCAGCAGGCCAGCCTCGTGGGGGTGGTCGCCCTCGTCCTGGGCCCAGCCCGCGTCGGCGGCGAAGAGGGACTGAACGAGGTCGGCGACGTCGGCGACGCTGACGAAGCTCTCCGGCCCCGGTCCGAAGTTCCACTCTCCGCCGGACGCCGTCCCGGCGAGGAGGGCGTCCGTCAGCGTCAGGTACCCGTTGAGGCAATCGAGGACGTGTTGCCACGGCCGCACGGAGTTGGGATAGCGGAGCATCGGAGACTCGCCCGCCGCGTACGCGTTGATGAGGTCGGGAAGGAGGCGGCCATCGCACACGTCGCCCCCGCCGATGACGTTGCCCGCACGAGCGATCGCGGTCGGAGTGCCCGGAAAGCTGTGGACCCAGGACTGGACGAGCAGGTCGGCCATCGCCTTCGACGCACTGTAGGGGTCCGCGCCGCCGAGCGCGTCGTCCTCGACGTAGCCTGCCTCCTGGTTGACGTTCCGGTAGACCTTGTCCGTGGTGATGACGACGTGCGCCTTGACGGAGTCCGTGTGGTGGACGGCCTCGATGACGTTCAGCGTGCCCATGACGTTGGTCTCGAACGTCACCCGAGGCTCGCGATAGGACTCGCGAACGAGCGGCTGCGCCGCCATATGGAGCACGACGTCCGGCGCGACCCTTGCGATCGCGCTCGCGGTTTCGGCCGCGTCGCGGATGTCGACCCTGAGGTCGTCCTTCATGATTTCGGCGACGCGAGCGCGCTCGAAGAGCGAGCCGGCCTCGGGGTCGAGTGCGAGCCCGGAGACCTGGTGGCCGCGCTGGTTGAGGAGCAGGGCGAGCCAGGCGCCCTTGAAGCCCGTGTGTCCGGTGACCAGGTAGTGCACGGTCTACCTCGCCGCGTCTTCCATGAACTCGATGATCGAGTCCGCGACGAAGTCGAGCATCGGCTCGGTCAACCCGGGGAATACCCCGACCCAGAACGAGCGGTTCATGACGATGTCGGTGTTGGTCAGGTTCCCGACGACCCGGAAGTCGACGTCCTTGTACGCGGGCTGCTTGAGCAGGTTGCCCGCGAAGATGAGCCGGGTCCCGATGAGGCGCTCGCTCAGGAAGTTCATGAGCGCCGCGCGCTCGGCCGGGTGTGCGGGGTCCAGCGTGATCGGGTAGCCGAACCACGCCGGGTCCGACTTCGGCGTCGCGCGCGGAAGGATGAGACCCTCGACGCCCGTCAGGCGCTTCTCGAGGTACGCGAAGTTCTTCTTTCGCGCCTCGACGAATCCGTCCAATTTGTTGAGCTGAGACAGCCCGAGCGCCGCCTGCATGTCAGTCGCCTTGAGGTTGTACCCGATGTGGCTGTAGATGTACTTGTGGTCGTAGCCCATCGGGAGGTCACCGAGCTGCCATTCGAATCGGCGCAGGCACGTGTCCTCCTTGCCCGGCTCGCACCAGCAGTCGCGGCCCCAATCGCGGAACGACTCGACCTGCTTGCGCACGAGCGGCGACTTGACGAAGACCGCGCCGCCCTCTCCCGTCGTGATGTGGTGCGCGGGGTAGAAGCTCACCGTCGCGGTGTCGCCGAAGCTTCCGGTGCGCTTGCCGTCGTAGGTGGACCCGAGCGCGTCGCACGAGTCCTCGACAAGCCAGAGCTTGTGTTCTTTGCACAGTTCCTGCACGGCGTCGAGGTCGAAGGGGTTGCCCAGGGTGTGGGCCATCATGATGGCCTTGGTCTTGGGGCCGATGGCCTCGCGCAGGTTCTCGGCGAGCGCGTCGTATGTTCCCAGTTCAATATCGACGACGACGGGGCGCAGTCCGTTCTGAATGATCGGGTTGACGGTCGTCGGGAAGCCCGCGGCGACGGTGAGGACCTCGTCGCCCTTCTTGAGGGCCCGATCGGCGAGCTTGGGGCTCGTGAGTCCGCTGAGTGCGACGAGGTTGGCGCTCGACCCGCTGTTGACGAACATCGCGCTTCGCGCCCCGACGTAGCGGGCGAGCGCCTTCTCAAACATGGGGTGGAAGCGGCCCGCGGTCAGCCAGCCATCAAGCGAGGCGTCAACGAGGGCCGCGTAGTCCTCGGGATCGAGGACCTTGCCGGAGACGGGGACGGCGGACTCGCCGGGGACAAATTCTGGTCTTTTCAGCGCGTCCTCGGCGTACTTGCGAACCTGGTCGAGGATGGACTGTCGCTCGGCGTCGGAAATAGTAGCGCTCCTCGGTCGTATCCGGGCTTCTAATTGGGCCGGACGTGGGGAGCCCAAGTCTATCGGGAAGTCAGACGGTCGCTTCCGGTTCACGATCCCGGCGGGTAGGTGAGTCACCCGGCCTGGCGGTACGCCGGAAGGAGAAGAACTTGTGGCCCAGGAAGCTCCCGACGACCGTCACGCACAGGATCACGGCTTGGGCGAGATAGACGTTCCAGCCAAAGACCTCGACGAGGATGGGGAGAAGCACCACGTTGATGGCAAGCGTGATCAGGTACACGCTCTGAAACCGGAAATAGTCGATGACGACGCTGCCGACCACCTTGAAGACGACCCTGCGATACAGCAG
>CAZTJX010000222.1:0-2979 GCA_964613755.1 uncultured Demequinaceae bacterium
TTCCTCCGCGAGGGATTCGCCGTCCAGGACACGCTGACGCCCGACCGCATCGTCCTCGGCGTGGATCCGCGCAATCCCGGACGCATCGAGGAGGTTGCCAGACGTGTCTACGCCTCGATCCTCGACCGGGGGACCCCCCTCCTCGTCATGGACCTCGCAACCGCCGAACTCGTCAAGGTCGCGGCGAATGCGTTCCTCGCCACCAAGATCTCCTTCATCAACGCCATGTCCGAGATCTGCGACGCAACGGGGGCCGACGTGACAACGCTGGCGGATGCCATCGGGTTGGACGAGCGAATCGGGCGGAAGTTCCTCAACGCGGGACTGGGCTTCGGGGGCGGGTGCCTACCCAAGGACATCCGAGCCTTCCGCGCGCGTGCGGGCGAACTGGGCGTCGCGCAGTCTCTAGGCTTCCTGCGGGAGATCGATGACCTCAACGTCCGTCGCCGCGCTCGGGTCGTCGACTTGGCGAGCGAGGCCATGGGCGGGACGCTCAAGGGTGCGACGATCGCGGTACTTGGCGTGGCGTTCAAGCCCGAGTCGGACGATATCCGCGACTCACCCGCGCTCGATGTAGCTGGCTCGTTGCATCTGGCGGGGGCCAGGGTGAGGATTTACGACCCTCAGGCCAACGCAACCGCTGCTGCCGTGTGGCCGACGCTCGACTACATGGACGATGCGGAATCGGCCGTGAAGGGCGCTTCCGTTGTTATCGTGGCTACAGAGTGGCAGGAATTTCGCGAGGCGGATCCGGAGTCGCTCGCCGGTCTCGTCGCGAGACCCTACGTCATCGACGCTAGAAACTGCCTGGACGTCGACGCGTGGCGAGCCGCCGGATGGTCGTACCGAGGATTGGGAAGGCACGCGCATGGCTGATCTCATTGACACGACCGAGATGTACCTTCGCACGGTCTACGAGTTGGTCGAGGATGGAGTCGTCCCCATGCGCGCCCGCATTGCGGAGCAACTTGGGCACTCGGGCCCCACCGTCTCGCAGACGGTCGCGCGGATGGAGAGGGACGGGCTCCTCATCGTCTCGCCCGGTGATCATCACCTTGAACTCACCGAACACGGGCGCGCGGTTGCCACACGTGTCATGCGCAAGCATCGACTCGCCGAGCGTCTGCTCGCGGATGTGCTCGGACTTAGCCTCGTGCACGTGCATGAGGAGGCATGCCGCTGGGAGCATGTGATGAGCGACCTTGTCGAGGAGCGAGTCCTCGCATTGCTCGACGATCCCCTGTTCTCCCCCTACGGAAACGCGATTCCTGGGCTTGGCGAACTCGGAATCGCGACGGGGGGTGTGCGTCACAAGGGAGCGATCTCGGTCATCGCCGCGGTCGAATCGGGGGTTTCCACCGTTACCGTGGTGCGACTTGGGGAGGCCGCTCAGGCCGAGCCCGGCCTACTGGATGCCGCGTCCGCCGCGGGAGTCATTCCAGGTGCGATCCTCTCGGTGGCCGAGGAAGGAACAGAGTTTGTCCTGGCAGGCGATGCGGGGACCGTTGTTGTAAGCGCGTTCGCCGCGCGCCACATCTTCGTCGTGGCGTCCTAGGTTTGCCGAACCCCGGGCTACCATAGAAGCCCTGTGCGACCGGAGCTGGTCGCCCGACGCCCCCGGGAACACGATGCGCACCTTGCGCGTTGGGCGTGTGGACCAGCGCCGACGGCGCAGTAAGGACACCTGTGAAGAAGACGTGGCGCGCCTCGGCGCGAATTGTGGCCCTCAACCTTGCGACCCTTGGAGCGGTGCTCTCCGTGAGCGGGGCGGGCGTTCCGGCCCCGTCCGGTCCCAGTCAGGAGACTATCGCGGCGCAGGGCGCGGAACTGGGGGAGGCGTACGCCATTGACGCATCGCGGATTTCCGCGGCATCAGGAGGCGAGTGGACCTACGTCGCGCCTTCGGTCTCGGTCGTGAAGCGTGTGATCCCCGTGTATCTCCGCAGGAACGTTGCGTACAATCCGTTGCCCGCTTCCGTTTCCGGGAACGCCGTGCTCAAAGAGGCCGCGAAGTACGTAGGAACTCCATACGTGTCAGGCGGCAGCACGCCATCGGGCTTCGACTGCACCGGCTTCGTCTCGTACGTCTATGCGCGCCTCGGCGTGTCCCTCCCCCGCTCCTCCAGCGCCTATTGGAACCTCGGAAAGAGGGTCTCCGCGCGGGACGCGCGGCCTGGCGATCTCATCGTCTCGAGCGGCCACGTGGCCATCTACGCAGGAGGATCGCTTCAGATCGATGCTCCGCGGCCCGGCAAGACCATTCAGTTCCGTGCGATCTGGCAGACGTCGTACGTCTTCGTTCGGGTGACGTAGCGCGAGACTTTCCCGTCATTTGGAGGCAAACCTCACGGAGGCGCCCCTAGAAATCCCTGAGGAACGGGCGAAAGGGACTCCGGTGGATTATCGTCGGAGGATGCATATGTCGATGCCGGGGAGACTCGGTAGAAGCACCTCAGCAATCGGCTTGGGTTGCTGGCAACTGGGAGCGGACTGGGGGGACGTCGACGACGACGTTGCCCAGGCGATTCTGGGCGCGGTCGCAGACGCGGGCACGACCTTCTTCGACACGGCCGACGTCTACGGCGACGGCCGCTCCGAGAAGGCGCTCGGACGCTTCCTCGCCTCACGTGATGACGCGGAGCGTCTCATCGTCGCCACGAAGATGGGCCGTCGCGCGAACCCGCACGTACCCGAGGCGTACACGCTTGACAACTTCCGCACCTGGACGGACCGATCGCGCGAGAACCTCGGTGTCGACCGCCTGGACCTGGTGCAACTCCACTGCCCACCGACGCCCGTGTTCTCGGATCCTCGCACCTATGAGAGCCTCGCCACGCTGGTTTCGGAGGGCCGCGTCGACAACGTCGGCGTCTCGGTGGAGACCGTCCAGGAGGCGCTCGTTGCTCTCGGGGAGCCCAGTATCACGAGCCTCCAGGTCAGCATCAACCTCTTCCGCCGCAAACCACTCGAGCGCGTTCT
>CAZTJX010000223.1:0-2973 GCA_964613755.1 uncultured Demequinaceae bacterium
TCTATTCGGATTACCGCGCCCATCGCGCGCGCCAGATCATTTTCGACCTCTTCGCCGCACTCAACATCGCCCTATGGGTATGGCTCGGATGGTGGCTCTATTCGCTCGTCATGAAGCTCCAAGACTTCGGAATCCAGATGGAGAACGCCGGGGCGGGATTTCGCCGCACCATGGCGAACATCGGGGACGACCTCGGGGGCATCTGGGTCATCGGGGACGGCATTCGCGTGCCCTTCGACGCGGCGAGTGGGGCGGGGAGGGAACTTGAGCAAGCGGGCCTGGCCCAGCAAGAGGCGGTCCACGACCTCGCCGTCGGGTTGGGAGTCGGAATTGCCTTCCTCCCCGTCCTGACGATCCTGGTCTTCTGGCTCGTTCCGCGCATCCGCTTCGCCATCAAGGCGTCCAAAGCGAAGAGGATGCTTGCGCACGAGAACAGCCGCGACCTCCTCGCCCTGAGGGCCCTGTGCGGCCAGAAACTCTCGGCCCTTGCCAAGATCGACGACGACCCCGCGGGGGCGTGGCGGCGAGAGGATGAGAAGGTCGTGCGGGCGCTGGCGAGTCTCGAGTTGAAGTCTGCGGGAGTGCGGCTCGCGTAGAGAGGGTCGGAGGGGAGGGGCCGAGAGGGGTCGTGCCGCCTGCCCTAGACTGGCGAGAGCGTCGGACGTCCGGCCGGACGCCACCCGTTGAGTCGAAGAAGCGAGGAGCATCGTGTCAGGTCACTCCAAGTGGGCCACGACCAAGCACAAGAAGGCCGTGATCGATGCCAAGAGGGGCAAGCTCTTCGCGAAGCTCGTCAAGAACATCGAGGTTGCGGCGCGCATGGGAGGCGGAGACCTCGCAGGCAATCCGACGCTCTTCGACGCGGTACAGAAGGCCAAGAAGACCTCGGTCCCGAACGACAACATCGACCGCGCCATCAAGCGGGGTTCCGGGCTTGAGGCTGGTGGTGCGGACTACGAGACGATCATGTACGAGGGCTACGGCCCCGGCGGCGTCGCGATCCTCATCGAGTGCCTCACCGACAACCGTAATCGCGCAGCCATGGAGGTCCGCACAGCACTGACGCGCAATAACGGCACCCTCGCCGACCCCGGCTCCGTGTCCTACCTGTTCTCCCGCAAGGGGCAGATCATCGTCGCGAAGGATTCGGGAGTCACCGAGGATGCGCTCCTCGAGGCCACCCTCGAGGCGGGCGCCGAGGAGATCAACGACCTCGGGGAGGCCTTCGAGATCCTCTCTGAGGCCACCGACGTGGTGCGGGTACGTGAGGCGCTCCAGGCCGCGGACATCGACTACGAGAGCGCCGAGGCATCCTTCGTCCCGTCCATGCAGGTGGAGGTGGACCTCGAGGGCGCACGCAAGGTGCTCCGATGCATTGAGGCCCTCGAGGACAGCGACGACGTGCAGAACGTCTTCGCGAACTTCGACGCCTCCGACGAGGTCATGGAAGCCGCAACGGAGTAGGCCGTGCGCATCCTCGGCGTCGACCCCGGTCTCACACGGTGCGGGCTCGGGGTGATCGAGGCCGGAGCCTCACGGAAGGTTTCTCTCGTCGAAGCGCTCGTGGCCTCCTCCGCGCCCGGCGACGACGTTCCACGCAGGCTCGCGGCGATCGCGACCACCATCGACCGGGTGCTCGAGGAGCACGCCCCCGAGGCCCTTGCCCTGGAGCGCGTTTTCGCACAGCACAATGTCCGCACCGTCATGGGGACGGCTCAGGTCTCCGGGATCGTCATGCTCGCCGCGGAGCGTCGGGGGATTCCCGTCACCCTCTACACGCCCTCGGAGGTGAAGGCCGCCGTGACAGGGAGCGGGCGGGCGGCCAAGGCGCAAGTAGGTCAGATGGTGAGGCGTCTTCTCGGTGAGGCGGTTCCCGACGGGCCAGCGGACGTTGCCGATGCCCTCGCGATCGCCATCTGCCACGCGTGGCGTGGGGCCATCAACGCCGTCACCGACGGCGCCAAGGGGTCGATTTCGACGCCCGCCCAGTCTCGTTGGGCCGAGGCGGAACGTGCGGCGCGTCGCGCCAAGGCGGGGCCGCCCGTGGCGTAGCGTGGTTCGTACATACGTTCGAGTCGCGCGGGAGGATCGTTGATCGTACAGCTGGCGGGGACCGTTCTCGCCGTCGACGCCTCGTCCCTTGTCGTGGACGTGGGCGGCGTGGGGCTCCACGTGCTTTCCACACCGTCGACGCTCGCGGGCGCTCGCGCCGGCCAGCCCATCCGCGTGTGGACGCACCTGGTCGTACGCGAGGAGAGCCTGACGCTCTTCGGCTTCGCGACAAGGGAGGAACGGGACGCCTTCGTCGCGCTCCAGGGCGTGAGTGGGGTGGGGCCCAGGCTCGCCCTCGCGATGCTTGCCGTCCACGCGCCCCGGAGCCTCGCGGCGGCCGGCGCGGCGGGGGACCGGGCGGCGCGCGAGCGCGTCCCCGGCATCGGCGCCAAGGTCGCCGCACGCCTCCTGCTCGAACTCGGGGGCAGACTCGTCCTGCCAGACGTAGACGGCGTCGTCGCCGCGGGCGATGGGCGTGACCAGGTGGTCGAGGCGCTCGTGGGTCTCGGTTGGAACGCCAAGGGCGCGCGCACGGCGGTCGACGCCGTGGCGTCGGGGCCCATCGCGGACGACGAGGTGCCCGTGGTCCTCCGCGCGGCCCTTCAGAGGCTGGGAGGCGCCTATGGATGACCCGATCACCGAACTCGAGCGGGTGGCCGATACGGAACGCGTGGTTGACCTAGACGCCGACGCGATTGAGCGCTCCAATGAGGCCGCCCTACGTCCGTCGAGCCTCGACGAGTTCGTGGGCCAGCGCGTCGTCCGCGACCAACTCGGCCTCGTGCTCAAGGCCGCGAAGGGTCGCGGGGCGCCGGCGGATCACGCGCTCCTTTCCGGCCCGCCGGGACTCGGCAAGACGACCCTCGCGATGATTGTCGCGGGCGAGATGGGGGCCACCCTCCGCGTCACCTCGGGGCCCGC
>CAZTJX010000224.1:0-2965 GCA_964613755.1 uncultured Demequinaceae bacterium
GAGCTTCACTACACGCTCCCACTCGCGGAGATCGTCTTCGACTTCTTCGACCAACTCAAGTCGCGCACGCGTGGTTACGCTTCGCTCGACTACGAGCCGAGCGGCGAGCAGGCCGCATCGCTGGTCAAGGTGGACATCCTGCTCCAGGGCGAGGCCGTCGACGCCTTTAGCGCGGTGGTCCACAAGGACGCGGCGTACGCGTATGGGCTCCGCATGACCGCGAAGCTCCGCGAGCTCATCCCGCGGCAGCAATTCGAGGTGCCCATCCAGGCGGCGGTCGGCGCGCGCGTCATCGCGCGCGAGACCATCCGCGCCATGCGCAAGGACGTGCTGGCCAAGTGCTATGGCGGCGATATCTCGCGCAAGCGCAAACTGCTGGAAAAGCAGAAGGAGGGGAAGAAGCGCATGAAGACCATCGGTCGCGTCGATGTTCCCCAGGAGGCCTTCATCGCCGCGCTGAGCACGGGCGACGAGGGCTCGGACAAGGGCGAGAAGAAGAAATAGCGATGGCGCTGCCAGCGGGCGAGCGGGATTTCGGCGTGTACGTCCACGTTCCCTTCTGCTCCGTGCGTTGCGGGTACTGCGACTTCAACACGTACGCGCCCGGCGAGCTCGACGGCGCGTCCCGCGAGGGCTACGTCGAAGCGGCCCTTGGGGAGATGGACCGGGCGCGCGACACGATGGCGGGTGACTCGCGCCCCGCCTCGACCGTCTTCTTCGGTGGGGGAACTCCGACGATGCTCGATCCGTCGGCTCTGCTCCGCCTCCTCGATGGGGTGCGCGAGACCTGGGGCCTGGCGCCGGGCGCCGAGGTCAGCACGGAGGCGAATCCCGACTCGGTGGATGCGGGCGGGCTGATCGCGCTCGCTAAGGGGGGTTTCACTCGCGTGAGCCTCGGGATGCAGTCGGCAGTGAGGCACGTCCTCAATACCCTGGACCGGACCCATAACCCCGAGAACGTCGCGCGAGCCATCGCCTGGTCGAAGGACGCGGGGTTCGCGACCTCGCTCGACCTGATCTACGGCACCCCGGGCGAGAGCCTCGACGACTGGCGAGCCTCGGTCGACGCGGCCCTCGCGCTGGAGCCCGACCACCTCAGCGCCTACGCCCTCGTCATCGAGCCTGGAACGAGAATGGGCGCGCAGCTCCGGAGGGAGGAGATCGCTCCGGTGGATCAGGACCTCCAGGCCGAGATGTACGAGGCGGCCGATGAGGCCTTCGCCGATGCGGGCTACTCCTGGTATGAGGTGAGCAACTGGGCGCGGACCCCCTCCGACGCGTGCCGCCACAATCTCGGCTATTGGCACGGACACGACTGGTGGGGGATTGGGCCGGGCGCTCACTCGTACTTCGAGACACGGGAAGGGAACGCGCGTCGTTGGTGGAACGTCAAGCACCCCCGAACATATGCGGAACGGATCCGAGCGGGTTGGTCTCCCGAGGAGGGGGGCGAGGATCTTACCGAGGAACAGCGCTACGTCGAGCGGGTCATGCTTGGGATACGGCTCGCGGAGGGCCTTCCAGTCTCGGATCTCCGCCCGATGGTGCATGGGCGGCTCGCGGACTTGGGGCGGGAGGGACTTATCGAGGAGACGCACGCGGGCGAGGACGTGGCGATCGTCCTCACTCGGCGCGGCCGGCTCCTCGCGGATGCCGTGATCCGGGAACTCTCCTAGGCCAGAGGCCTAGGAGATCATCCTCCAGTTCATGGGGTACCGGTAGTACTGTCCGTTGTTCGCCGCGACGGCTCCCTGGATCTGCCACACGAGGATGAAGACCACCGCGACAAGCACGCCGGGGACAATGACGACGAGTGCCAAGCCCAAGGTCACAACCGTCAGCACGGTGAGGACCGCACCCGAAGCGAGGCTCACGATCAGAAGGCTCAACTGGAAGTTCATCGATTCCTTCCCGTTGTGATCGACGAGGGCGCTCCTGTCCCTGCCGACCAGCCAGAAGACGAGTGCGGTGATGATGCCGGGGATGCCCACCAGGCCCCCGAGCAGGGGTCCGAGGTGGGTCCACATGCTGAGGCTTCGCGCCGTCGACTCCAGCATGGGGCTCGGCTGTCCCTGCGCCTGGGGGTTCGCCGCAGGGGCGACCATGCCAGCGGCGGGAGGCGCGGGAGGCGCGGGGGGAGCCGGGGGAACGGGGGGCGCGGGAGGCGCCGGGGGTGTGACGCCCGCGGGAAGGGGCGGCTTGGGCGACGGTTTCTTCGCGCCGGTGGCGGGCTTCTTGGCGCCGGTGGTGGACTTCTTGGCGCTGGAGGTGGGCTTCTTCGCGCCGGTGGCGGGCTTCTTCGCGCCGGTGGCGGGCTTCTTGGCGCCGGTGGCGGGTTTCTTCGGAGTCTCTGTCATGTCTCGATTGTGGCCCGACGCATCAGGGCTCCGCATCGGTCCGAGGAACGATCCGGAGCCCTGATGTTCGTCAGGGATGCGGCGACAGCCGCATCAGGGTGCTACTTGATGAGGCGCCAGTTGATCGGGTAGCGGTAGGTCTCGCCCTTGTTGGCTGCGAGGCCCGCCATGATCGCGAGGACCAGAACACCGATTCCGACGACGGGGAGAAGAAGGAAACCGATAAGGACGACCATCAGGATCGCGGACGCGATCGCGGCGATGGTTGCGGTAATCCCGAAGTTCAGCGCTTCCTTGCCCTGATCGTCGATGAAGGCGCTCTTGTCCTTGCCGATCAGCCAGAAGATCAATGGGCCAATGAACCAAAGGAGGATGATGCTCAGGTGCGCAAGCATCGCCTGCGTGCGCTCGTCTGCTGTGGGGGTTTCAGCCATGTGTTTTCACCACTTTGAGGTCGATGGGATAGGTAGCTGGCACTCCCCGACGCACCGCGCTGTAGGCCTGAAGACACAACACCACGGACGACGCGAGCACTGCCAACTGTCCCACTGTACCCAGAAACCCGATGAAGGGAACGAAGAGTCTCAGCGCCGTCGCCGCGCCGAAAA
>CAZTJX010000225.1:0-452 GCA_964613755.1 uncultured Demequinaceae bacterium
CACACCCGCCCGGACAAGGAGAACGACCGGACGGAACACATCGACGCCCTGGGCGCGCACGACGAGCCCGTCTTCTTGATGTACCGGCACGACGCCCCGGGTGCGGAGGCCATCGCCGAGACCCTCGCTCGTATCGCCTCCGGAGCCCCGGAGGTCGACTTCACCACCGACGAGGGCGTCACTCACACGCTCTGGACGGTCGAGGACGACGGGGACGCCGAGGCGTTCGTGGCGGCGTTCGGGCGGATGCCCACCCTCTACGTCGCCGACGGGCACCACCGTAGCGCCGCCGCCGCGCGGGTGTGGGAGAAGCGCGGCGAGGATGAGGCGGCGTTCTTCCCCGTCGTCGTCTTCCCGGCCGACGACCTGACGGTTATGGCCTACAACCGGGTTGTCCGCGACCTGGGCGAGTACGACGCCGCCTCGTTCCTCGAGGCGCTGGCCGCCAGCTT
>CAZTJX010000225.1:462-2944 GCA_964613755.1 uncultured Demequinaceae bacterium
CCGCAAGCGCATGACGATTGAGGATCTGCTGGCCGCCATCAAGAGCGCGGACTAGGCGGCGAGCCGCTCCCAGTCATACGCGCGCAACATCTTCATCAAAGCCGAGGCCACGGGCGTGCGCTGACGGCCCGCGACGCCATCGTCGACGAGTCCGACCCGATCGCCCGCCTGGACGTGTCCGTCCTTCAGGACGCCGTGCTGGCGCCGCTCCTGGAAATCGGCGACCCGCGTACCGATGAGCGCATCTCCTTCGTGGGTGGCATTCGAGGCCCGGCGGAACTGGCTCGGCTCGTCGACTCGGGGGACTTCGCCGTGGCGTTCGCCCTCCACCCCACGTCGCCGGAGGAGGTCATGGACGTCGCCGATCTTGGTGAGGTCATGCCGCCCAAGTCCACGTGGTTCGAGCCCAAACTGCGCTCGGGTCTGTTCGTCCATTCGATCGACGTCTAGGCGCCCGCCCACCTTCCCCGCCGACCCGATTTGCGGGCCGATGCGCGTTGCGGCGGCCTCGCGGAGGTTAGGTGTGCCTCACTTGCAGGAATGGAATTAGGGAACGAGACTGTTACCTAATAGCCGCCCACCGAGGGCAGCGCGGGAGGGCACTATGGCTACGGACGAGACGACGCGCGAGCGCGTGCTCGGCCTCATCGTGTCGACGGGCCCCGTCACCGCAGCCGAGATCGCGGAACGCCTCGGCGTTACCCCCGCAGGCATCCGGCGCCACCTGCTTCACCTCGACGAGGCGGGTCACATCGTCGAGCACGACGTTCCCGGCAACCACGACCGCGGACGCGGCCGCCCCGCGCGCGCCTACGTCGCGACGGCCGAGGGCCAGCGCGCCATCGGCGGAGCGTACGCGAGCGTCGCTGTCGACGCCCTCGCCTTCCTGCGAGAATCGGGCGGGCTCGACGCCTTCATCGCCTCGGAGGCCCAGCGCCTCGAGGACGCGATGATGGCCGCCATCCCAACCGGGGCGTCGGTCGACGATCGCGTCGCCGCCGTCGCCGCCGTCCTCGACTCCGAGGGCTACGCCACCAGCGTCCGTCCCCTGCCCGGTGGCTTCGCCGTCCAACTGTGCCAGGGGCACTGTCCCGTCCAGGCCGTCGCAGAGGCGGCCCCCGAGTGGTGCGAGGAGGAAACCCGCGTCCTCGCGCGCGTCCTCGGCGTCCACGTCCAGCGCCTGTCCACCCTCGCGGGCGGCGCACACGTCTGCACCACCAACATCCCGCTCGCCGTGGCGGGCAAGGAGGGCTCATGACCACCGGAACCGAGAAGACTCCGCTGACGCAGGAGGAGACGATCGCCTCGATCGGCACCTACGGCTACGGATGGCACGACTCCGACGCGGCAGGCATGGGCGCCCAGCGCGGCCTGTCTGAGGACGTCGTGCGGAACATCTCCGCGCTTAAGAGCGAACCCGAGTGGATGCTCAAGATGCGTCTCAAGGGCCTCAACTTCTTCGGCAAGAAGCCCATGCCGCCGTGGGGAGCTGACCTCAGCGGCATCCACTTCGACAACATCAAGTACTTCGTGCGCTCCACGGAGAAGCAGGCGACGTCCTGGGACGACCTCCCCGACGACATCAAGGAGACCTACGACCGGCTCGGCATCCCCGAGGCGGAAAAGCAGCGGCTCGTCGCCGGCGTCGCCGCCCAATACGAGTCCGAGGTGGTCTACCACCAGATCCGTGAGGATTTGGAGGACAAGGGCGTCATTTTCCTCGACACGGACACCGCCCTGCGCGAGCACCCCGAGATCCTCCAGGAGTACTTCGGCACGGTCATTCCCTACCGCGACAACAAGTTCGCCGCGCTCAACACCGCGGTGTGGTCGGGAGGCTCCTTCATCTACGTGCCCCCTGGCGTCCACGTCGACATCCCGCTCCAGGCCTACTTCCGCATCAACACCGAGAACATGGGCCAGTTCGAGCGGACGCTCATCATCGCCGACGAGGGCTCGTACGTGCACTACGTCGAGGGATGTACCGCCCCCATCTACTCCTCCGATTCGCTCCACAGCGCGGTCGTGGAGATCATCGTCAAGAAGAACGCCCGAGTGCGCTACACGACCATCCAGAACTGGTCGAACAACGTCTACAACATGGTGACCAAGCGGGCGACCGCGGCCGAGGGCGCGACGATGGAGTGGGTCGACGGCAACATCGGGTCCAAGGTGACGATGAAGTACCCGGCCATCTACTTACTCGGCGAGCACGCGCGCGGCGAGACGCTGAGCATCGCCTTCGCGGGCGCGGGGCAGCACCAGGACGCAGGGGCCAAGATGGTCCACGCCGCGCCCCACACCTCGTCGAGCATCGTCTCCAAGTCCGTGGCGCGCGGGGGAGGGCGCTCGTCCTACAGGGGCCTCGTCCAGATACTCAAGGGCGCGCACGGCTCCAAGTCCAACGTCCTGTGCGACGCGCTCCTGGTGGACCAGATCTCCCGCTCGGATCGCTCCGAGATGCTGGTCTACCAGGATAATG
>CAZTJX010000226.1:0-2917 GCA_964613755.1 uncultured Demequinaceae bacterium
TCCGTCGCGCGCTTTCGTGAGCCCCGCGCCCTGGCGCGGTCGATCACGATGGTCTGCATGGCACGCCGTGCGTATCCCTCGGCCTCGCCGATGGTTTCGATCGACCTGCGGCGCGAGAAGCATTTTACGAGCGCATCCTGGAGGAGGTCCTCGGCGTCGGCGTCCCGCGGTGTCAGCATCGCCGCGTACGTCAACAGACGCGCGCCCCGTTGTACGATCAGATCCTCCACCAGCGGCTGCCACGACATCCGATTTCCCCGTCTCTCACCACCTACTAAACGGAGCCCGCGGAGATTTGGTTGGGGTAGACCCAGACTCGCGCGGGAGGGGCCTTCAGAGAATCTGGACCGCGTCCCGCGTCCCGCGTCCTGCGTCAGGTGGTGGTAGCCGTGCCCTTCGACGGCCATGGCACCTCGTCGACCTTCACCCCGTGCCCCTCGAGCCATCCGCGAATCGCGGCCTGTGCCTCTCCCGGTTCACCCACCGTGCGATTCACCACGACGCCGAGCTTGGATCCCCCTGACTCGAAACGGGCCCTGGTCGCTGGCGTGGACGACGATCCCCGGGTTCCGGCGTCGGTGCGCATCGCCATCGTGACGGTGCCATCGCAACGAAGCCTCTTGGACCGTATCCCCGCGAGGCCCTCGGGGGCCGCGAGATAGACGACGTCGCCACGGACGAGCCCGTGGACGAATCCGAGGCGCCCGTTGAGAATGATGGTTTGAAGGCCAAGGAAAACGGCGACGCCCACGACGATCGCCCCCAGGATGGACTTGATGAGGACGTTTCCGCCCGCGCCCACATTCTCCGCGAAGGACGGCGCCGTGATGATGCCCTCAAGGATCCACGCCATCCCTCCGGCGACCACGAGGCCAAGGAGCGCCTCGTAGAGGACATCGGCGCGCGGGCGATCGCCCAGCTTCACGAGGGACTGACGTTCATGGTTCGCCACGGGACGTGCTCCTTGTTCGCTTGATCGCCGCCTCGGAGGCGGCTTCACTGCCACGACGCTACCGCACGGCGCTAGGACGCCCGCGCGACCAGGGCGTCGGCAAAGGATTCGAGCGCCTCCTTGACCGCGCCGTCGGGTAGAGAGTTGATGGAACCCTTGGCCTCTCGGCTCCAGTGGCGCGCCAGGGCGGCCGTCTCGTCCACGACCGAGTGGGCGGCGAGCTCTGTGACGACGTCCGCGAGAGCCGCGTCGTCCGTCAGATCTCCACCGATGCGTTCCAGTAGCGCGGCGTCCTCCGCGTCTGCGCCCTCGGCGACGCGCGCCCTGAGCGCGAGCACGGGCATCGTGGCGACGCCCTCGCGTAGATCGGTGCCGGGAGTCTTGCCCGTCGTCTCCGCGTCCGAGCGGAGGTCGATCACGTCGTCGGCGAGCTGGAACGCCACGCCCGCGAGCTCCCCGTACTCGGCGACCTGGCGGACGATGCTGCGCTCGCAGCCCGCGAACATCGCCCCGAACCGCGCCGAGGTCCCGATAAGCGAGCCGGTCTTGTCGGCAAGAACCTGGAGGTAATGCTCGACGGGATCCGCGCCGGCCGCCGGTCCCACGGTCTCATGGAGCTGACCGAGACACAGTCGCTCGAAGGTCTCGGCCTGAATGCGCACGGCATCGGGCCCGAGTCCGGCAACGACGCGCGATGCCCTGGCGAAGAGGAGATCGCCCGTGAGGATGGCGACGGAGTTTCCCCACACCTCGTGGGCGGAGGGGGCTCCACGCCTGGTAGGCGCCGAGTCCATGACGTCGTCGTGATAGAGCGTCGCAAGGTGGGTGAGCTCGACGACGACGGCGGCATCGAGTACCTCGGGCCGGGTTCCGTCCCCCAGCTGGGCCGCGAGGAGACACAGCACGGGCCGCAGGCGCTTTCCCCCGGCGTCGACGAGATGTCTGCTCGTGGCCTGCGCCAGCGAGTCGGATTGGGCGACCGCGTCGCGAAGTCTTTCCTCGACCACCTCGAGGCGAGGCGTCAACACCGCCTCGAGTTCGGGATCGGCGAGGGGAAGATTCACGGAAGCGGGCTCACGGAACTAGGACCGCGGCCTGGTGCGCCAGGTCGAGAACGGGCGAAGGGAGGATCCCGAGGAGGATCGTCCCCACCGCCGCGACGAGTACGACGAGTGCGGGACCGGTTGCTTCCGTCACCTCGACCGTGTCCTCGAGGTCATCGGGGACCGGGGTGAGGAACATCAGCACGATGAGGCGCACGTAGATGAAGGCCGCCGCGGCCGAGGCCAGTACGGCGACGAGGACGAGGGGCCACCCCCCGGCGTCGACCGCCGCCTTGAACGCAACGAACTTGCCAATGAAGCCCGCGGTCAGGGGAATGCCCGCGAACGATAGAAGGAAGAGCCCCATTGCGGCCGCGAGCCACGGAGAGCGTCGCCCCAGTCCCGCCCACTGGCCGAGTCGGGTGGCTTCGGCGCCGAGGCTTCCCTCGGGCGTGCGCTCGCGAACCTGGCTGACCACCGCGAAGGCTCCGAGTGTCGCAAGTCCGTACGCCAGCATGTAGAAGGGGATGGCGGCGAGGGCATCGCCTTGGAACGACGTCAGCGCCACGAGGAGGAATCCCGCATGCGCGATCGAGGAGTAGGCGAGCATGCGCTTCACGTCCGTCTGGACGATGGCGACGACGGTACCGAGCACCATGGTCGCGATGGCCACGGTCCACAGGATCGGGGCAACCTCCCACGCGATCTGGAAAAGCGCGAGGTAGAGCAGGCGCGCGAGCGCGGCGGCCGCGGCTGCCTTGGTTGCCGCCGCCATGAATGCCGTCACCGGAGTTGGCGCGCCCTGGTACACGTCCGGCGTCCACCCGTGGAAAGGGACGGCCCCCAGCTTGAAGAGCAGGCCAACGAGCATGAGGGCCACGCCGGCAAGGAGGAGGGGTTCGCGATCGACACCCGTGGCAAT
>CAZTJX010000227.1:0-2888 GCA_964613755.1 uncultured Demequinaceae bacterium
GCGGCGATCTCGCGGGCCCTCCCGTAGACCGCGAGCGTCAGGTCGCGCAACGCACCGGCCTCTATCTCGCCCACCGCCTCGACGACGTCGTCGAAGCTGACGTTCTCGTCGTGCTCGCCCAGGTCCGCCTTCGTCGTCGGAGTGAAGATCGGCGCCTCGATCCGTGAGCCGTCCACGAGACCTCTCGGGAGGGGAAGACCGCACACCGACCCGCTCTCGTTGTACTCAACGAGCCCCGAGCCGGTCAGGTACCCGCGAGCGATGCACTCCACAGGGAACATCGCGAGCCGCTTGACGACCATGGCCCGGCCCGCGACCTCCGCAGGCACCGCTACATCGAGAACATGGTTCGGCACAATGTCCTTGATCTGATCGAACCACCACAGACTGAGGGCCGTAAGCACCTCACCCTTCCCCGGAATCGTCGTGGGAAGCACCCAGTCGTAGGCGCTGATGCGATCGGACGCAACGACGAGGATGACGTCGCCGAGCGCGTGAGGCTCGGTGGGCTCGTAGAGATCCCGAACCTTGCCAGAGTAGACGTGGCGCCAGCCGGCGACGCGGGGTGCGGAGGGGAGCGTAGGGGCGTTCATCAGTCCTCCAGGTTGGCGGCGGAAAGGGCAATATCCGTGCGGTGGTGGGAGCCCGCGAGCCCAATGCGATCGATCCCGGCATAGGCACGTTCGCGTGCGGCGCGAAGACCCTCGCCGACGCCGACGACGGACAGTACTCTCCCGCCCGCCGACACCAACGCTCCATCGTCCCCGATCGCGGTCCCGGCGTGAAGGACGTGCACCCCGGTCTCACCCTCCGCAGCCTCGGTCCCCGTGATCGAATCGCCGGTCCTGGGCTTGGCCGGATAGTGGTGGGCGGCGATGACGACCGTGACGGCGGACTCCGGGCTCCATTCGAGGGGTGGTAGGCCGTCGAGCGAACCCGTCGCTGCGGCGTGAAGGAGCATGGATAGGGGCGTTCGAAGGCGCGCGAGCACACACTGGGTCTCGGGGTCGCCGAAGCGCGCGTTGAATTCGACAACGCGCGTCCCGCGTGGAGTGAGCGCGAGCCCGCAGTAGAGGACCCCCTGGAAGGGCGTGCCACGACGGGCCATCTCGGCGATCGTCGGGCGCGCGATCGTCTCGAGCACTTCCTCGACGAGGGTGGGCGGCGCCCAGGGGAGCGGGCTGTACGCGCCCATGCCCCCAGTATTGGGGCCCGTGTCTCCGTCGCCCACGCGCTTGAAGTCCTGGGCGGGCTCAAGCGGAACAACCGTCTCGCCGTCCGAGATGCAGAAGAGCGACACCTCGGGACCGTCGAGGAACTCCTCGACGACCACCCTCCCACCTGCTCCGAGGATTGCGCTTCCGTGCGCGAGGGCCTTGCCGCGGTCTTCCGTAACGACGACTCCCTTGCCCGCCGCGAGCCCGTCGTCCTTCACCACGTGGGGGGCACCAAACTCGTCGAGCGCGGCGTTAAGTTCGTCGACGTTCGCGCAGAGGTGGGCCCTGGCCGTGGGGACTCCCGCCGCCTCCATGACGTCCTTGGCGAAGGCCTTGGAACCTTCGAGCATCGCCGCGGCCGCGCTCGGGCCGAAGCACGCGATCCCGGCCTCGCTCACGGCGTCGGTAACACCCGCGACGAGGGGGGCCTCGGGCCCGACGACGACGAGGTCGACGCCCAGGGAGGTGGCAAGGGTGGCGACGGCTGTCGGGTCGAGTGGATCGACGGGGTGGAGCTCGGCCACATGGCCGATACCGGGGTTGCCGGGGGCGGCGTGCAACTTGGTGATGCCCGGGTCGGCGCGGAGCGAGTGGGCGAGTGCGTGCTCGCGCGCGCCAGAGCCAACGACCAGAACATTCACGCAGGCAACTCTACCGGGGCCCGGCCTCGCTGTGCGGGTCTGATGTTGCCCGTTCAATCGAAGCGGTCTACTCGCCGAGCAGGTCGTGGCGGACGATGATCTCGTCACGGCCGGGCCCGACGCCGATGACGCTCATGCGGCAGCCCGAGGCCTCCTCGACGGCAAGCACATAGCGCTGGGCGGACGCGGGAAGGTCCTCGAAGGCCCTCGCGCCAGTGATGTCCTCGCTCCAGCCCTCGAACTCCTCGTAGATCGGCACTGCGGCCCCAAAGGCGGACTGGTCGAGCGGGAGTTCCTCGTGCCGGACCCCGTCGACGTCGTAGGCGACGCATACCGGGATCCTCTCGATACCCGTCAGGACGTCGAGTTTGGTCAGCACAAAGTCCGTAAGGCCGTTGATGCGATTCGCGTAGCGGGCGACGACGGCGTCGTACCAACCGCAGCGGCGTGGCCTGCCCGTGGTCGTCCCGTACTCGTGGCCCACGGAGCGCAAACGCTCTCCCGAATCATCGAGAAGCTCTGTGGGCATCGGCCCCTCACCCACGCGGGTCGTGTACGCCTTGACGATGCCCACGACTCGGTTGATGCGCGTGGGGCCGACGCCGGAGCCCGTGCAGGCACCGCCGGCGGTCGCGTTGGACGACGTCACGAAGGGGTAGGTGCCGTGGTCCACGTCGAGCATCGTGGCCTGGCCACCTTCGAACAAGACGGTCTCGCCCCGATCGAGGGCTTGGTTGAGGACGAGCGACGTGTCGGCGACCATGGGCCGCAGTCGTGGAACGTACGAGAGGAGCTCGTCGACAATCTCATCCACCGTAATGGCGCGCCGGTTGTAGATCTTCACCAAGAGGTGGTTTTTCTGCTCGAGTGAGCCTTCGACCTTCTCTCTCAGCAGCGCCTCATCGAACAGATCACCCACGCGGATTCCCACCCGGCTGATCTTGTCCGCGTACGCCGGGCCTATACCCCGCCCCGTCGTTCCAATCTTCCGCGAACCGAGGAACCGCTCGGTGACGTTATCCATGGTTCG
>CAZTJX010000228.1:0-2859 GCA_964613755.1 uncultured Demequinaceae bacterium
GGTGCTGCTCGGCTCGGTCGGGGCGATCGCGTCGCGCATGGTCCCGCACTTCCGCCGAATGCAACGGCGCATCGATGCGCTGAACCGCGTGCTGCGTGAGCAGCTCACGGGCATCCGCGTGGTGCGCGCGTTCGTCCGCGAGCCCGTAGAACGGGAGCGCTTCGCCGCCGCGAACGCCGACGTCACCGAATCCGCCTACAAGGCAGGGCGCCTCATGGCCGCGATGTTCCCCATCGTCATGATCGTGCTCAACCTCTCGAGCATCGCGGTGATCTGGTTCGGCGCTTCGCGCATCGCGTCCGGCGAGATGCAGATCGGCGCGCTCTTCGCCTTCCTGACCTACCTCATCCAGATCCTCATGGCCGTGATGATGGCGGTCTTCCTCTTCATCATCGTTCCCCGCGCCGCCGTCTCCGCCGACCGCATCACCGATGTCCTCGCAACGGAATCCTCCGTCGTCCCGTCGGCGAACCCGGTCGCGAGCATCGCGGGAACGGGCACCGTGGAGTTCCGCGACGTCTCCTTCTCCTACCCCGGCGCCGAGAAGCCCGTCCTGTCCGGCATCACCTTCACCGCGAAGCGCGGGACGCGCACCGCCATCGTCGGAAGCACGGGCGCGGGCAAGACCACGCTCATCAATCTCATCCCGCGCCTCTACGACGCGACAGGTGGCGAGGTGCTCGTCGGCGGTGTGAACGTCCGCGACGCCGACCTTGACGTCCTCTGGTCGCGCCTCGGCCTCGTCCCCCAGCGCCCCTACCTTTTCGGCGGGACCGTCGCCTCCAACCTCCGCTACGGCAACCCCGACGCCACCGACGAGGAGCTGTGGGACGCGCTCGAGATCGCGCAGGCCAGGCGCTTCGTGGAGGCGATGCCCGACGGGATCGAGACGGACGTCTCGCAGGGCGGCACGACGGTATCGGGAGGTCAGCGGCAGAGGCTCAGCGTCGCGAGGGCCCTGGTGCGCGAACCGGAGATCCTCATCTTCGACGACTCGTACTCCGCGCTCGACACCGCGACAGACGCACGGCTCCGCGCGGCCATCCGCGCCAAGGTCAAGGACGTGACGATGATCGTCGTTGCCCAGCGCGTCTCAAGCATCGTCGACGCCGACCAGATCCTGGTGCTCGAGGCTGGCGAGATCGTGGCTCGCGGCACGCATTCCCAGCTCCTGAAGACGTCGGAGACGTACAGGGAGATCGTCAGTACCCAGCTCCGGGCGGAGGACGCGGCATGAGCGAGTCACGGAAGGACGCACCCGCACCTCGGCCCGCTCCCCGCGGCCACGGCCCCTTCGGGGGCATGGCCCTTCCCGCCGAGAAGGCGAAGGACTTCAAGGGATCGGCGAGGCGTCTCGCCGGCCTGCTCGCTCCAGAGAAGACATTGGTCGCGATCGTCATCCTCGTGGGCATCGTGTCCGTCACGCTGTCGGTCATCGGACCCAAGGTGCTCGGCAACGCGACCACGATCATCTTTGAGGGGCTCTTCAAGCCCGCGGGCATCGACACACCTCACCTCCACCGGGTACTCCTCGCCGTCGTCGGGATCTATGCCGGCGCGGCACTGCTCGGCCTCGTCCAGGGCTTGATCCTCAACGGCGTCACCCAGCGCACGGTCTACAAGTTGCGAGGCAGGGTCGAGGAGAAAATCCACGTCCTGCCCCTCAAGTACTTCGACGAGCACCCGCGCGGCGACCTTCTCAGCCGCGTCACGAACGACATTGACAACATTTCGCAGTCGCTCCAGCAGACCCTCGCCCAGTTGTTCATGTCCGTCCTTACCGTGCTCGGCGTCGTCGTGATGATGTTCTCCATCTCCTGGCGCCTCGCGCTCATCGCGCTCGTCTCGATCCCGCTTACGGCCTTCATCGCGATGCGCGTCGCCAAGCGCTCGCAGAAGATGTTCGCCGCGCAGTGGAAGAACACCGGCGACTTGAACGCACAGATCGAGGAGATGTATACGGGCCACGCGCTCGTCAAGGTCTTCGGGCGGCACAGGGAGGTCGGGGCGCGCTTCGACGAGAAGAACGAGGAGCTGTTCAAGGCGAGTTTCGGTGCTCAGTTCGTCAGCGGCATCATCATGCCGGCCACGATGTTCGTCGGGAACCTCGCGTACGTGGCCATCGCCGTCGTCGGCGGGATCATGGTCGCCCACGGCTCGCTCCCGATTGGGGACATCCAGGCGTTCATCCAGTACGCACGCCAGTTCACCCAGCCGCTCGCGCAGCTCGGCTCCATGGCGAACCTGCTGCAGTCAGGGGTCGCGAGTGCGGAGCGCGTGTTCGAGTTGCTCGACGCCGACCCCGAGTCGCCCGACCCCGATCCTGCCGCGTCGCCAACCGAGCACCATGGCGAACTGCACTTCGAGAACGTCGCCTTCCGCTACGTCGAGGACAAGCCGCTCATCGACGACCTCTCGCTCGTCGCCGTTCCCGGCAAGACCGTCGCGATCGTCGGGCCGACGGGCGCGGGCAAGACGACATTGGTCAACCTGATCATGCGGTTCTACGAGCTGGACAAGGGGAGGATCACGCTCGACGGTGTCGACATCGCCACGATGACGCGCGACGACCTGCGCGGCCGGACGGGCATGGTGCTCCAGGACACGTGGTTGTTCGAGGGCACGATTCGCGACAACATTCTCTACGGGCGCCCCGGCGCCACGGAGGAGGAGCTCCACGCCGCGGCCGAGGCCGCCTATGTCGACCGCTTCATCCACGCGCTTCCCGACGGATACGACACCGTGCTGGATGACAACGCCGCGAACATCAGCGCGGGGGAGAAGCAGCTCATCACCATCGCACGCGCGTTCCTCGCGCGGCCGAGCGTCCTCATTCTCGATGAGGCGACCTCGTCCGTC
>CAZTJX010000229.1:0-730 GCA_964613755.1 uncultured Demequinaceae bacterium
ACGCCGTCCGCCTGGCCAAGCAGCGCCTGCACCAGCCCGCGTTCCGCACCCGCGTGCTCCTCGCCTACGACACCCGCTGCGCCGTCTGCACCCTGCGCCACGGCTCCCTACTCGACGCCGCACACATCGTCCCCGACGGCAACGACGACCCACCCGGCCTCCCGACGACGCCGAACGGCCTCGCCCTGTGCAAGATCCACCACGCTGCCTACGACCAGAACATGCTCGGGGTGTCCGCCGACTACCGGGTCGCCATCAACCGCGAGTTGCTGGAGGAGGTCGACGGGCCGATGCTCCGGCACGGGTTACAGGAGATGCACGGGCGGGTGCTGACGTTGCCCGCGCGGGTGGCGGACCGGCCGGACCGGGAGAGGTTGGCGTGGCGGTGGGAGAGGTTCGCGAGGTAGGGCGAGGAGAGCGGCGTGTCACCAAGCAGCCCGGCTGGGCGAACGAGGAGCATGGGCGCGTCCGCAGAACAGGGGGCCCGATGATCATCGTGATGCCGTTCGAAGCACAGCTTGACCGTGCTTCGTTCCGGTGCGGCAAGCCCAGCCTCGACGACTGGCTTCACCGGTACGCGCACCAGCAGGAGAAGGACAACTCCGCACGCACGACCTATCTGGTGGACGAACGCGAGGCCCGCATCGCCGGCTACTTCACGCTCGTGACGTATCGCCTCGAGGTCGAGGACCTCACCCCCGAGGTGAAGCGGCGACCGCGGTACCCCATG
>CAZTJX010000229.1:740-2847 GCA_964613755.1 uncultured Demequinaceae bacterium
GCTCGGCAGGATCCTCCTCTACGAAGCACTCAAGCGCCTCGCACGCGGATCTGAGGACATCGGCTTCGAAGTCGTCGTCGTCGACGCCCTGGACGAAGACGCGGCGTGCTTCTACTTGCGGTTCGGGTTCCGTCGATTCGCGGACCACGATCTGCGCCTCTTCATGATGACGAAAGACCTTCGGGCGACCTTCACAGCCGAGATCAGCCCTGGGTGAACTCGTTTGACCCGTACGCACGACGTACGTACAGTGAGCGTACGGAGGTAGTCACCATGCCCACCACAGATCGTTCCGCGCGCCTGAACATGCGCGTGGCTCCCGAAGCCCTTGCCGTGATCCGCGAGGCAGCCGCCGCTCAGCAGCAGGACGTCACGTCCTTCGTCCTTGGTGCTGCCATGGACCAAGCCCGCTCCGTGCTGCTGACCGAGCGCGTCATGCGCCTCACGCCCGCCGAGGCTGCGCAGGTTGACGCCGCCCTGGAGGCCGAGCCTCGCGTGCTCCCCGAGCTCGCGGCTCTCATCCGCGGTGCTCGGACATCACAGTTCAGGACCCAGACACAGGTTCCTGCTCACTGATACGTCGGGCCGGCGCAGGGTGGGTGGCTGACAGACCCGCCCGCCCTGCGCTCGATCACCGATCGGTCATCGAGTTAACGAGGTGCACGCCCAGGTACCCCACGTAGATCCTCCTGGACTTGGCCGTGTGGTCGTAGTAATGCAACCGCGGGTCCTGGTGATCGATGCGCGCGAGCTTGAAGTGCTCGAGCATGTCGATTTCCCCGGACCTGTGCACATCTGCGGGTACAGGGAACCGGCGCGTCTTCTTGAACTGCTGCTTGGTGAACCCCGTCTCAGTTGATGCGTGCTGGTTTTGCGGGAAGCAGCGGTACCCCCCTGGCTGGTCCTTCAGGAAGGCACTGACGCTACCGGCGTAGTCGATCTCGGCCTTGGCCCGCACGTACTCGCACAGACACACGATGGCGTCCCAAGCGGCAGCGAGCGCCTTTCCGTCGACGTCGATCTCCTGGAGCTCCAGGGTGTACTTGGGATCGCCCGTGAAGACGATGCCTCTGTCCGCGAGCCCGGCGATCCGTTCGAGAAGCTCCCCGAAGGTTGCCGGGTCTGGCCCGTAGTCCACCGACGCGTCGTCCGGCACCTCGCCGTAGGCGAGGTCGTGGAAATTGTGCTCGACGAGCACCCTCGTGAGGTAGCGAGCTCGACGGTCGGACTCATCGCGACTGTTCTCAGCCGTCTGGATCGATTGATTGAGCTCGAGCAAGCGCGCCTGAGCTTCGTCCAGGCGAGACTCGGCACGCTCGGCACGCTCGCGCTGACGCCGGAGCTCCTCGTCAAGCTGCTGAACACTCTCTGGGCTCACCCGCTCACTTGTGGCTTGGTCGAGGAGCTCCATCAGCGAGTCCTCGCTGAGGTCACCAAGCTCAAGCGTGGTGCGCACGCGCCCGAGCTCTGTCTCGAGCCGCGCCACGTCGGGCGCAAGACCGCGCCGGTCGGGCTTCACGGCCAGAGGTGGTATGCGCCGTTCCCGCGGTGGACGAACGACGACCGACTCGACGAGCGCGTCGGTGCTGATGCGCTCGAAGATGCGCTGCCAGCCACGCCAGGGGGCCGGGGCAGGCCGATCGAGGATCACCCCGCGCGCGACGCCTCCGAGCAGGCGCGCGAGGTACCTGTCGCGCTCTGCGCCAAGCCGGGCGGTACCGAGGATCCGGTTCTCGCGCGCCCCGACGGGCGTCGAGATGTCGATCGACGGAAGGTAGGTGCGGATCGTCCAAGGCGGCGCCGCCCAGTGTCGCCCCAACCTCGCGTTGAGATCCTCCGTGGCGAGCGGGTCGAGGACGTAGACATGCGCGAGCCCGACGGTCTCCCGTGCCCAGCCGTCGACCGCCTTCGCGAAGGCGTCGAAGTCCATGCTCGAGTCGGTCCCTGCAACGAGGACCGCGCCACGGCGCGTCCGCGACGTGATCGCTGCAAGCACCTCGTCCACGCGCGCGACCCCGATGCGCCCCGGTTCAGCGTCGAGCCGCGCGCCGTCGTTGAAGTCGACGACGTCGAGGAGCCGTCCCGCGAGGTTCGGCCTGTTGACGAA
>CAZTJX010000230.1:0-2830 GCA_964613755.1 uncultured Demequinaceae bacterium
CACCTGAGCTTGATAGTAGTCAGGAGGTTCGGTGCGGCTAGGCCTCTTCGCGCGTCGGATTGGTCTCGTCGAGCAGGCGCCGGATGCGCTTCACCCCGTGGGAATTCTGTTCGGGAAGCCGCGACTCGACGGCGTCGCGAAACTCGGGCCAGCGGTCGCCGACGAACGGCGCGACACGCTCGGCGCGCAGCGGAACGTAGTGGTAGCCGCACGTCCGGAGGTGCTCGAGCGCGGCGTCGAGCGCGCGAGGCACGCCCGTCGCAGCCAGGGCGCCGACGCCGTGGTCCTGGGTGATGACCGTTCCCTTCGCGACGGCCCGCATGAGCGCGTCGACGTGCGGGGCTACGGCCTCCGGGTGTGCGATCGCGACGCCGTGAAGGATCGTCATCGCCCCCCAGACAAGCCGGTTGCGCTTCCCGTCGAGGAGACCGGCGATGGCGTCGATGTGGGGCACAACCTGGGCCGGGCTCAGTTCGGCGAGGCGGTAGAGGGCGGTAGCCGCGTCGGTGGCGAGGGGCGCGGGCCCGTTCGTGAGGAGGTCCGCGAGTTCTGCCACCACCGCGGGGTCCGGGTGGTCCGCGAGGTCCTCGGCCACCCAGAAGTTCGGCTGCTCGTCGCGCCTCCCGAGCGAGGACGCGAGTTCGTCGACGATTCCCACGTCGCCAGCCTAGAACCTGCGGTGGCCGTGAGGAGTGGGCCTAGCCCCTCAGTCGCACAACCTTGGCCCCGAGAGCCTTCGCCTCGGCCGGAACATGGGTGATGAGCAGCGTGGTGCGCCCGGCGAGGCGCTCGCGCACGTAGCGCATGATCGCGGGCTTGGCCTTGGCGTCGAGCCCCGTGAACGGCTCGTCGAGAACCATGAGGTCGGCGTCCGTTACCAGGGCCCGGACGATCGCGACGCGACGGCGCTGCCCGCCCGAGAGTTCCCGTACGGGTTTGGCCAGGGCTTCCGCGTCGAGTCCCACCAGCCGAAGCTCGTCCTCGACGCGCGGCCACTCGGAGCGCTCGAGCGCCATCCGGACATTGGAGATGGCCGTCAGGTGCCCGCACAGCCGGTCCTCCTGGAAGACCGCGGCGACGCGTCGTCCGTCGAGCCCGTCGATCGTCCCGGCGTCCGGGGTGTCGAGACCGAGGAGCAGGCGCGCGACGGTGGTCTTCCCCGAGCCGTTCGAGCCGGCGAGCGCCGTGATCTCGCCCTCGGGGAGGGTTAGGTCGAGGCCTGCGAATACGATCTGGTCGCCGTAGCGACGGGTGACGCCCCGGAGGACGACGCCCGTTCGTACGGCGTCGTCCCGGGTCACGGGCGGCGCGTTCATGAGACGCCCCCTGCGAGTCGCGCCTGCGAGCGGCGGAGGAAGTGGAGGACGAGCGCCTCACATACGGCGCTCACCGCGATGATGACGATGGTCCACGCGAAGAGGCTGGCCGAGTCGAGGTAGAGCTTGGACTGGTAGAGCTGCTCGCCGATGCTGCCGCGCGCGATGCCGATGACTTCGGCGGCCACGCCGCTCTTCCATGCGAGCCCAATGCCCATCCGGGACGCTGCGGAGAAGAACGGGAGCACGGCGGGCACGTCGATCGCCCTGACGCGGCGGAGGAGGGGCACGCGAAACACGATCGCGGCCTCGAGAAGTCTGACGTCGCGATTGCGAATGCCCTCGAGGATGTTGGCGTGCATGACCGGAAGAACCATGAGGAAGCTCGTGATGGTCGCGAGGCGGCTCGAATCGGTCCAGAGAAGCAGCAGGATGATGAAGCTGACGACCGGCGCGCTCCGGATGGATCCGATGAACGGACGCGCGAGTTCGTCGGCGACCCGGAACCGGGCCGCGAGGGCGGCGGTCAGCGCACCGACGATGACGGCGCCGACGAAGCCGAGGGTGATGCGCAGAAACGATGTACCGACCGTCGCCCAGAAGTCTCCCGTGACGCCGAGCTCGCCTAGGCGGACGACGACCTGCGAGGGGGAGGCGAGCAGGAAGTCGCGGCCGACGATGACGGCCGCGACCTGCCAGACGCCCAGCCAAAACGCGGCGGCGAGCAGCGCGGGAGCGAGTCGCCGCGCTGCTCGGCCGGTCGGCGTCTTAGCCGCCGTAGTAGAAGTCATCTCCTGGGAGGCTACCGCCAACGGACTTCGGATCGGCGCCGAAGAGGACGGACAAGTACCCGCTCAGCGTCGCCTTCATCTCGGCTCCGGAGATGTCCACGATGTTGCAGAAGGGAATCGCGGCGACGGCGATCTCGGGGCTCGGGACGATTCCGGCTTCGACGATGAGTGGCGCGGCGTCGGCCGGGTTGTCGTTGGTGAACTCCGTCGATACCAGGTAGTCGGCGAGGAACTGCGCGACCGCGTCGGGGTGCTCGTTCACGAAGCCGTTGCGAATGACGACGACGCCGGTGACGAGCTGGGAGTCCGTGTTGACCTTCCCCCACTCCTCGGTGAGGTCGAGCGCCGTGCGCACGGCCGGGTTCTTGGACTGGACGATCGTGACGTAGGGCTGAGGGAGAACGCCGATGGCGCCGGTCTCGGCCGCGAGGGCCGCCGTCACCTCGGTGGCCTCGCTCTTGAACTCGACCGTGACGTCAACACCGGGGGTGAGGCCGTTCTCGGTCAGGAGGTAGTTGAGCACGTACTCGGGCGAGGCGCCCTTGCCGGTGCTGTAGATCGTGCGGCCCTCAAGGTCGGCGATCGACTGGATGGTGTCACCCGACTCCACGATGTAGAGGACGCCGAGCGTGTTGATCGACACGACCTGGATCGCAGCGTCCGTGTCCTTCGTCTTGTTGTAGAGGACGGCGGCGAGGTTCGCGGGGACGAGCGCGATGTCGA
>CAZTJX010000231.1:0-2826 GCA_964613755.1 uncultured Demequinaceae bacterium
GCTCGTCCACGCGCCAAGAAGCACTGCGACAGCCACCACCGTCATGTGCTCGAACGGCGTGAGGCCGGCCCGAATCGCGATGAACGCGATAATCGATCCGACGAGCGCGCCGAGGCTGAACATGCCGTGGAAGCCCGACATCAGCGGGCGTTCCGCGCGGTGCTCCACGTCTGCCGCTACCGCGTTCATCGCGAGGTCCATCGAGCCGATCACCGCGCCCCACGCGAGGAGTGCGATCACGAGTGTCCAGAGGTTCGGCGCGATGACGGGCAACGGAGAGACGAACACGAGAGCGATCCCCGCCACCATCGCGAGGCGATGCGGTCCTACTCGCGCACTCACGGGGGCGGCGAGGGTCATCGCGGAGACGGCACCGACGGCGCCCGCGAGGAGGGCCGTGCCCAGCACACCCTCGGTCAGGTTCAGGTGTTCGCGGACGTCGGGGATATGGGGAGCCCAGGAGGCGACCAACACGCCATTGACGAGGAACGTGACCGAGACGGAGACCCGCGCCCGGCGAAGGTATGCGATCACGCCGCGGTCGTGGAACTCGTCGTCATGAGGTGAGACTAGCGGACCCTGTCGGGGTATCCGATCAGCTCGAGCGTCGTCGGAACACCCCGTGAGCGTGCGCCTGGCCGTCGCCGCCGAGGGCCTTTCCTCCCTCGATCGGGCCGTTACCGGGGCGCCGCGTCACCTTCTCTCCTACGGCGTCAAGCATGACCTGCTGCGCGTCGCCCTTCTTGGCGGCGGCGATCAGCTTCTTCGCTTCGGCCCCGCGCATCAACTTCACGAGCTTGCCATGGTGGAAGATCGCCACCTCGCCGGACTTCCGCTCGCGGTACTCGAATCCTTCGGCTGCGCTCATGGCTCCATCGTGTCACGGGTAGCGCCCCGTCGCCTCCAGGTCCCGCACCCGGCACGCGTCCCCTGGCGCGCCCCCTCCCCTCTGACCTATCGTTTCGGAAGGGACGATGTCGCTCGGGTCAAGGGAGTCGCTATGGCCATCCGCCACGGCGCAAGAAGCGCCGCACTCGTGCTCCTCCTCGCCACCAGCACCCTCCTCGCGGGTTGCGCAACGGAGGCGGTCTCACCGACGGTGCAGGGCACCGTCATCGTCGTGGTCGAAGACGAATTCTCGCTCGATATCGCTCCGGCACGGTATCGCCCTGGCCTCTACACCTTCGAGGTTCGCAACCAGGGGGGGAGCATCCACAACCTCCGCATTACCGGACCCGGTATCGATGACGCCGTGACGGCCAACATCGCTCCCGACGGGACGGCGTGGCTCACGGTGACGCTCCAGGAGGGCGAGTATGAGCTTTTCTGCGAGACCGCGGGCCACAGGGAGGCGGGAATGTACGCCACAATCACCGTTTACTGACGCCCCACCATCGGACCGAGCCCGTGGCCCAACGTCGCCATGGGGCCGGGGTTCGCCGGTCCTAGCCCCTGAGATCCCTTCTCTTGAACGCCCAGACACTCAGCGCGATGAATGCCACCGTGACCCCTAAAAGCCCCGCGATGTAGCCCCACGCGAAGCCGTTCTCGAGCGGCGTATTGCCGTAGTAGTAGAAGAAGGGCGAGGCCTTGGCCCACTCGTGGAAGTGTTCGCTCAACGGGAGGAAACTCGCGGCGGCATAGGCCAGGACGGTCACACCCGTACCCGCCGCCGTCGCGACGCGCGAGATGCCCGTGAGCGCCCCAGCAAAGAGCGCGATCGCGCCCATGAGCACGCCAAACGCTGTGAGCTGCAGGCACGCGGCAACGATGTTGCCATAGCTCATGTGGAGCCGCCCCATGGCGTTTCCCGCCGCGACGCCGAGGAAGGCGGTAAACCCGACGACGACCGTCATGCCGATCATCGCGCCCGCCTTGTGGAGCACCACGGTCGTCCGCGAGACCGGGTTGGCGAGGAGTACCCCCATGGTGCGGTCGCGTTCCTCCCCCGCAAGAGCCTTCGCTGCCATCCCGATGGCCACGATGGCGATCGCTACGGGCGCGACGATGGAGAAGATCTCGCCCGTGTAGAAGCCTGTCGGTACTCCATAGTCCGCATTGCCGACCATCGCCATGATCTCCGGCGGGAACGCGTCGGTAAGCTCGCCAAACTTGTCACCCACGCCCTGGAAGATCAACCCCACGAGTGCGGCCATGTAGAACAGGCCGCCACCGGCGATCGTGAGCGCGGTGCGCGCGTCGGATGTCGCCTTCGCGGAGATCGAGGCGACCTGTGCGCGTCCGGACAGCTTCTCGGCGTACGTGGCGACGTAGCGGTTGCGCGCGAGGCGGTCGAGGATGGTGGTCCGTGCCTCGCCGACCTTGAGGTCCCGTCGTTCGATGGCGGCGACCGCCGCGACGACGAGAGCCGCCCCGAGCGCGACGAGCAGTCCGACATGCCACCAGTTGACGCCATTGAGGAACGGATCGGATCCGCTGAGGTAGTACAAGGGGAGGATCTTCGCCCATGGCTCACCCCACGAGGTGAGCGGCAGCAGTCCCGCCCCGAAGAACGAGACAATCATCACCGCGGTGCCGATGCTCGCGGCGCGGGTCGTGTCCCCGGTCCACGCGCCGATCGCCATAGCGAGCGCTCCGAGGAAGAACGCGAGCGCCGCAAGATGCACGGCCGTCGAGCCGAGGTGATATCCCGTCGCGTCAACGCCGACGATACCAATCGACGCCCAATACCCGCCCCAGACCAGAAGGCTTGCGAGCGCCGTCATCGTCGCGAGCGCGAGCGCCTTCTCCATGAGGACCCGGCGGCGGCTCCGCGGGTTACCGAGCAGAACGCCCATCGTGCCCCATCGCTCCTCGCCCGCCCCG
>CAZTJX010000232.1:0-2814 GCA_964613755.1 uncultured Demequinaceae bacterium
GTAGCGATGCTCTCCATGGACGACCGCCCACTCCAACAACTCGTCGTTCGCGATCATGTGGTCGAACCGGTCCTCCGATACGAAGAAGTAGTCGACTCCCTCCTCCTCCCCGGGACGCGGTTCGCGCGTGGTCACCGACACCGAGACCCACACGTCTCCGAACCGCTCGACGAGTCGACGCACGATCGTCCCCTTACCGACCGCCGTTGGGCCCGCGATCACCATGAGCCTCGTCACACGTCCACCCTCCCGATCAGGACATCGATCTGGTGCTGTCCCAGACCCCGGATTCTCCGCGACGACGCAATCCCGACCGCCTCCATCGTCGCCGCAGCGCGCTTGGGGCCCACGCCGGGGAAACACTGGAGCAAGTCATGGGCACGGATTCCCGCGAGACCGGGATCCGCCTTGGCGGTCTCGATCGCCCCGGCAAGGGTGAAGCGGCCGTGGGCGATCGCATCCTTGAACTCCCGCCTCGCCATGCGCACGGCGGTCGCCTTCCGTAGCGCGGCCGCTCGCTCGGCGCTCGTCAGATGCGGCGCGGTACCCATGCGCCTACTCGTCGCCCCGCAACGCGAATTGGGCGGCACCCGAAGCCGCCTGGATGGCGCCCCTCATCTTCTCGACGAAGGGTCCCGCCATCAGCACGGCCCGGCTCTGGTGGGACAGCACATTGCGCGTGACTCCATGGAACACCTGCGCGAGTTGCTCGGGTCCCGCTCCCTGGGCGCCGACACCGGGGGCAAGAATGGGGCCGTTGAGGGCACTCACCGAAACGGGTAGCGCCCGAATCGCGTCGCCCACCGTCGCGCCGATCACGAGGCCGACGTCGCCCATCGGGCTCGCGCCCTGGTTGCGCTCGGTCGCGGAGGCGGCGATCATCGCCGCGACCGCGACTCCGTCCTCGTTACGGGAGTGCTGGACGCTCCCCCCTTCGGGGTTCGAGGTGAGGCAGAGCACGAAGACACCCTTGCCGTTCGCCGCGGCGATATCGAAGGCGGGCGCGAGGGATCCGAAGCCGAGGTACGGCGACACGGTCATCGCATCGACCTCGAGAGGTGAGCCTGGTCGGAGGTACGCGTCGGCGTATCCCGCCATGGTGGAGTCGATGTCGCCGCGCTTGGCGTCCATGATCGTCATGATGCCGTGGTGCCGCGCGAAGGCGAGCACCTGCTCGAGCGCGGCGATCCCGCGCGATCCGTGCCGCTCGAAAAAGGCCATCTGGATCTTGACCGCCGCGGCCGCGCGCTCGGAGGCCTCCACGACCGCCTGGCCGAACGTCAGGAGCCCCTCTGCGGTGTCCGGTAGGCCCCAGTGTGAGAGCATCTGGGGGCTCGGGTCGATGCCGACCGAGAGCGGGCCGAACTTGTCCATCGCCGCGGCGAGTTGTGCCCCGAACGCCATCGTGGTCTCCCTTGTCCCTAGTGCAGTTCCTGAAGGCTCATCACGGTGAACGGACCCGCCAGGACCGCCTCGATGCCCTGAACCGCCGCGGCCAACTGCTGAACCGTCGTGACGATCGCCTTGTCGGCTGCCGTGGTCGCCGCGCGAATCTCGTATCCGTCCGCACGGGCGCCCTGCCCTGACGGGGTGTTCACCACCATGTCTACCTCGCCAGCGGCGATCATGTCGACGATGGTTCCCTCTCCCTTCGGACCGGGCCCCTCCGAGTATTTTCGCACCACGGTCGTGGGGACACCATTTCGCCCCAGAACCTGGGCGGTGCCCTCGGTGGCAAACACCCGAAAACCGAGTTGGGATAGGCGCGCCACGGGGAGGACCATGGCCCGCTTGTCGCGGTCAGCGACCGATACGAACACGGCTCCCTCGGTCGGCAGTCCCCCGAACGCTGAGGACTGCGACTTAGCGAAGGCGCGCGGAAAGTCGCGATCGATTCCCATGACTTCGCCGGTGGATCGCATCTCGGGTCCCAGGACCGTATCGACAACCGTGCCCTCCGGGGTTCGGAAGCGTTTGAAGGGCAGGACCGCCTCCTTCACCGCGATGGGGCTCGATAGGTCGATGCTCGAGGCATCCATCGCAGGCAGGACCCCGGCCGCTCGGAGCTCGGCGATGCTCTCCCCCGCCATGACGCGCGCCGCCGCACGCGCGAGGGGAACGCCCGTTGCCTTGGCGACGAAGGGCACGGTGCGCGACGCGCGCGGATTCGCCTCCAGGACGTAGAGCGTGTCGCTCACGAGCGCGTACTGGACGTTCATGAGGCCGCGGACCCCGATGCCCCGGGCGAGGGCCTCGGTCGACCGCCGGATGCGATCGAGCTCCGTTCGCGAGAGCGTCACCGGGGGAAGGACGCAGGCAGAGTCGCCCGAGTGGATCCCCGCCTCCTCGATGTGCTCCATCACCCCACCGAGGAACATCTCCTCTCCATCGAAGAGCGCGTCAACGTCGATCTCGATCGCGTCGTCGAGGAATCGGTCGACGAGGAGGGGCGCGTCGGTCGCGTGGTCGCCGACGTCCACCGAGCGAACGCCATAGTCTTCGAGCTGCGCGCGGTCGTAGACGATCTCCATCCCGCGACCGCCAAGTACGTACGAGGGTCGCACGAGCACGGGGTATCCGATGCGCTCGGCGATCGCGATCGCCTCGGTAATGCCGTGCGCGGTGCCGAACGCTGGCGCCGGAAGACCGGCCTGCGCGAGAACCTCGCCAAACGCGCCCCTGTCCTCCGCGAGATTGATCGCCTCGGGAGAGGTGCCGAGGATCGGAACGCCCGCGTCGGCGAGCCGCTGTGCCAGGCTAAGCGGGGTCTGGCCACCAAGCTGCACGATCATGCCCTTGATGGGGCCAGCGGCC
>CAZTJX010000233.1:0-2794 GCA_964613755.1 uncultured Demequinaceae bacterium
CACATCGACAAGATCGTTCCTTGCTTGGTCGAGGCTCGAAGAGCCAGTGTCGTGCCAGCGCCACTTCATGCCGGAGCCAAACGTGAGCATCTGGCCGTATGGTCGGTTATTGACCAATTCGACAGCGAGCACGTCCCCTTCGCCTTCGGCGCACGCGCGAACGGCCACGCCAGCGTCGTTGGTCACCCCGACAACACTCTGCACCCACGCGGGTGTCTCTTGTCCTCGCGGACAGTTCGCGGCTGCCGTGCGCTTGCCGACGAGTTGGCCGACAGCCTGATTGACGTTTGCGCCGATCGAAACCCAGTCCCACGTCCAGGGTGCCCACCACGAGAAGTGTGTCGTGAATACCCGGATCACCTTGGCGTCGACATCCACTTCCACCTCGGATGGAATCCAAGTGTCCGTCGCTTCATCGAATGACGAAACGGTCAGCCCGCTCGAAGGGTCGACGCCATCGGGAATGGGGAACTCAAGGGTAGCGCCCGAGCCGAGGTCGGCGCCTTCCAGGATGAGCTCAACGGGATTCGCAAGCGCCAGGGTCCCGACCGGAAGCAAGGGCGCTGACTCCGTCGCGACTGTCAGTGTGGCCGTCGCGGGAAGCTCATCCACGAAGATGACTCGTGCCCCTCCGGCGAGTTCGACCACGTGGCCATCGACAGATTGTGTATCTTCCGGGATCGCGGTTGGCGAGTAGTGCGCGGTTGTTGCGGCGTCACACGCGGTCGCCAAACTAGCGTATAGCGCTACGACGATGAGCACACTGGCTAGCCGCTTCCCCATGGTCGGTCTCCCTCGATCGCGACACCTCTCCGAACCTAGCATCGGCGTCGTCGCGCGTCTTGGTAGGCGGTGATGCGGCACACCTTCACCGGCCCGGCCCGTCGACCATGATCCCGGGAAGCGCCGCATTGGTGACCACTCTTCAGCGCCTGGTGCGCCCGATGTGGCGCTGGTCATCACTCGTGACGGACCGACGCCGTCAACACCGCCTCGCTGACGGGGAAGGGGCGAGACAGCATCGGCGTGTGTGGGACGAGTGCGTGCCGGAACCGGGCTCCGTCCGACCCTTCCATCGTTGGTTTCCGGGGCTACGAAACCGTGAGGGCCGTAGCCCCGGCAGCCAAGTGGCTAGCGCACCCTGAACACGGCTCCGCAGTGGGCGTATTTCGCCATGCCAGTAGTGAGGCGCGAGAACGGGCCGAGTTTCCGGTGGCACTTCGGACATGTGACGAAGATCGCGGTGGCCATGATCATGACCGCCCAGTCTTCGTCGGGTTGACCAGTTGGTAGGTCATCCCCGGTCTCGGTGTTGGCGGTAGGGGCTCTTCCCGGGTCACCGTGCGCTCGTTTCCGGTGTGCCCGCCGCGGGGGCCGACTTGTTTGTATTGGCCAGAACGCGGGGCTGTGGTTCTGGGCCTAAGTTTGTCAGTCATGTGGGTGCTTCCAGTCAACTCAACCTCGCACCAAGAGTCACGCGGCCAAGTCGGTTGGCTCGGCCAACGATATAGAAGCCAGGTCTGGGAGCACCCGGTATTCCAAGAGAAGGCGCCCTCAAACCCGATTCCTCGGCTCACCTAAGGTTCCTCGGGCTTGTCGTGTTTCGGATGCATTCATCCTACATCTTGGGTGTGACATTGGTCACAAACACTAGATGTGATGGTTCGGCGTCTGGTAAAGGGGAATGCTGAACTTAGCGTCGAACGTCTCGAGGTGCCGGAAACCAGGTAGTCTCCGGCTGTCGGCACGACGCGTGCGTTATCGGGCGAGGACATCGATGCCAACACGTCGGCGTCCTTCGGCACGTTCGTCCGCTTCCCGCGCCACGACCGCGCTGACGAGGCGGATGACGCCACCGCGCATGGGGAAGATGCCGACGCTGTCGGTGCGCCGAAGCGTGGTGCAAGTGGCGCCTGGGTATGCTCGCAGCGATAGAGGGGGTTCCGCAGTGAGTCTCTGGGATGAGAAGTTCCTGCAACACGAGGTTTGGGCCGCGATCGCGGGCGTGAGGGGCGCCATCAACGCCATTTCGCTCGACGGTGGCGATAACGCGAGCCAGGATGCCATGGCGTACTCCGGTCAGGTTCTCGAGCATCTTGAGACGCGCAAGGCGCAGACCGAGGCGTTCCTCGTGACTACCTCGATGCTCACAACCCTCAACGCGCAGGTCGTGTCCTGGAGGGCGCACCTTGATCAGGTGGTCGCCGGAACTCAGACGATGGAGGGCGCGACTCCGTACGCCGAAGCCGTGGTGAACGCCCTATCCTCGTGGCCGCCTTTGCGTCCGAAGCACATGTACTCGGGCTACGAGGCGGCGGCCCGCCTATACGAAGGCAAGGTCAACGAGGCCCTGGCGCGCTTGACAGGCGCGTTCGCGGCTTCTGAAAAGAAGCTTGCGTCCCTCGCGAGCAAGGAGGACGATCTCGGCACGCGGATAGACACCGAACAGGCGCGAATCGCGGAGGCGGTCGCCGAGTTCAAGGGGGACGCGGCCAAGCAGTTTGCCGAGATCGCGAAGGCTGCTGACAAGTCGAAGCAACTCCTTGAGGCGACATGGAAGACCCAGTCAGATGCAGCGACCGCCAACGCCAAGAAGCACCTCGAGCGGATGGCTGAGCATGAGGCGGCCGCGGGCAAGACGCTGAACGCGGTTGCGCAGAAGTTGGTTGCCGCGGACTATGGCAAATACGCTCGCAACAAGCAGCGGGCCGCGTGGATCTATGACTCTGCGGCATTCGTGGTTGGCGCAGCTGGCGTGGGGGCACTGATCTGGCACCTGATCAAGTACGACATC
>CAZTJX010000234.1:0-2794 GCA_964613755.1 uncultured Demequinaceae bacterium
CTCAAGGGTGCCGAATTCATCGCCGTCAACACCGACGCTCAGGCGCTCCTCATGTCGGACGCCGACGTCAAGCTCGATATTGGCCGCGAGATGACCAGGGGTCTGGGTGCCGGGGCAGATCCCGAGGTGGGACGCAAGGCCGCCGAGGACCACTCGGACGAGATCGAAGAGGCCCTTCGTGGCGCCGACATGGTCTTCGTGACAGCGGGCGAGGGAGGGGGCACCGGTACGGGTGGCGCCCCCGTCGTCGCGCGCATCGCGCGGGCGCTCGGCGCTCTGACTGTCGGCGTCGTGACCAAGCCCTTCGGTTTCGAGGGCAGACGTCGAGCGGATCAGGCCGACGCGGGAGTGGAACTGCTCCGCGATCAGGTGGACACCCTCATTGTCATCCCCAATGATCGGCTCCTCGACATCACGGACAAGCAGTTGTCCGTACTCGGGGCGTTCGCCGCGGCTGACCAGGTGTTGCAGGGCGGCGTCCAGGGAATCACCGATCTCATCACCACGCCGGGGCTGATCAACGTCGACTTCAACGACGTCAGGAGCGTCATGCAGGGCGCGGGTACGGCGCTCATGGGTGTGAGTTCGGCGCGAGGGGAGGACCGAGCCATCAAGGCCGCGGAATCGGCGATATCGTCGCCGCTCCTGGAGGCGAGCATCGAGGGCGCCCACGGCGTCCTCCTGAGTATTGCGGGAGGTTCCAACCTCGGCATTAAGGAGGTGGAGACCGCCGCGCAACTTGTGCGCGAGGCCGCGCACGCCGAGGCCAACATCATCTTTGGCACGGTGATCGACGACGCCCTCGGCGACGAGATTCGCATCACCGTGATCGCGGCGGGCTTCGATGGGGGCGCACCTCCCGTACGGCGCCATCCCGGAGCGCTCGGTCAGGTCGACGGAGCCCAGCCAAAGGAGGCCAAAGCCAAGGAGCCGGTCGACGCCCTCCTCGAGACCCCGAGCCGTTCCAAGACACCGAAGCCCGAACCCGCGGTGGACGAGACCGCAGTTCTCAAGGTTCCCGGCGGTTTGTTCGAGAGCGACGACCTCGACATCCCGGACTTCCTTAAGCGTTGACCTCGCCCCGCGCGCCCGTTCCGACCCTGGACGCGGGCCTTCCTGTACGCGCGTTCTTCACGACACGCGCAGGCGGCTTCAGCGCTCCGCCCTATGACTCTCTCAATGGGGCCTTTCACGTCGGCGACGCCGAGGATGCCGTGAGCGCGAACCGTGCTTGCATCGAGGGCCTCGCCGACGCCCGTGTCGCGTACATGAGCCAGGTGCACGGGGACACCATCGCGCGGATTCGTAGTGCAGGCGAGCGCCCCGAGGCGGACGGCCTGATGACGGACACCTCGGGACTCGCCCTCGGGGTGCTCGTGGCCGATTGTGTTCCGATCCTTCTGCACCACGCTTCGACCGGGGCCGTCGCCGCAGTCCATGCGGGGAGGAAGGGCGTGGAGAAGGGAATCGTGGGACGCGCCGTCGTTGCACTCACTCGCGATGGCTCGGGAGGTGTCGAGGGGATCTCGGCCGCGATCGGCCCCGCGATCTGCGGTGCGTGCTACGAGGTGTCGGAGGGTATGCGCGACGATGTCGCCTCGGTCGAACCCTCCTCCTTCGCAACGACCTCATGGGGTACCCCTTCCTTGGATCTGCGGGCCGCCGTCGAGGCCCAACTTCGCTCGACGGGTGTGGGGAATATCCACCGCGTGGGCGGCTGCACCCGGGAGAGTCCCGATCTGTTCTCTCACCGCAGGGACGGTGTTACGGGGCGTTTCGCAGGCATCATTCGCTGCGAGATCGAACCGAGGGCCTAGCGCCCGGGCGTGTCGTTCCCGCGCACGAGTCTCGCAGGCACCTACCGTGGTGTGACAGGTGTGATTCGTTGGATCAGAGGAGGACGGCCATGGGCGCTATGCATAAGGCGATGGTGTACCTAGGCTTCAGCGCGGACGAGCACGACGGATACGGTGACTACGACGATTACGGCAACGAGGAACTCGCGCCCGTGACTCATCTCCCCGGAGTCCGAGCGGTTCGGGAAGAGCAGCGACGAGGCTCCGTCGGGCCAGCCGACTTGCGCCGCATCCAGACCATCAAGCCGCGCACCTACAACGACGCCCGGGTCATCGGCGAGGCCTTCCGCCAGGGGATTCCCGTCATTATGAACCTCACGGAGATGTCCGACGCGGATGCGAAGCGACTCGTCGACTTCTCTGCGGGCCTCAGCTTCGGGCTTGAAGGCTCCATCGAGCGGGTGACGACATCGGTGTTCCTGCTCTCGCCAGCGCACGTGGAGATCGGCGTCGAATCGGAACCCGCCCCCGTCCAGGAGCGCAGCTTCTTCAACCAGAGTTGAGCCCGTGGATCTCCTTATTGGGGGCGCCAGCCTCGCCGTCTATCTCTACATCTTGCTTCTCCTCGCTCGTGCACTCCTCGGCGTGATCATGCGCTTTTCCCCCGACTGGCATCCACGGGGACTCGCGCTCGTGCTCATCGAGATGTGCTTCGCCGCGACGGATCCGCCTCTCCGATTTCTTCGGGGGATCCTGCCGACGGTTCATCTCGGGGGCGCACGGTTCGATTTGGCGCTTCCCGTGCTCTTCATCGCGTGCTACGGAGTTCTCTACGCACTCGCGTACGCTCGGGCCGGGTGAGGAACGCGTGTCGTATAGTGGAGTGTTTCGGAGTCGCCCCTGGATCGATGGAATGAGCGAGGACGGTAGTCGCCATGGCATTGCTCACAGCCGACGACGTTCGGGAGAAGGAATTCTCCAAGACGAAGTATCGCGAG
>CAZTJX010000235.1:0-2777 GCA_964613755.1 uncultured Demequinaceae bacterium
AGATGACGTCGACGTCGGAGACGTAGTTCAGCTCCCTCGCGCCGCACTTGCCCATCGCAATGATCGCGAGCCTCGTATCGGCGTGGCCGGGCTCCTCCGCTCGGGCTAGCGCCAAGCCCGCCTCGAGCGCCGCCCCTGCAAGATCGGCGAGGGCTTCCGCGACCACCGGAACGATCGTCGTCGGCGAGGCCGACGAGACATCTTCGGCCGCGACACGGAGCAAGAGCGTCCGATACGCGAGCCTCAGCGCATCGATCCCGTTGGCCCCAAGGACCGTCGCGACCGGGATGTCCGCGACGGGATCGGCCCCCACGGCCTCGAGGAGCGCGGCCCTTGCTGTTTCCTCGGCGAGGGGCAACGCAGGCGACTCCTCGGCGAGGATCGCGGTGAGGGAGGGGTGCCGGATGAGGAAGTCCCCGAGCGCAGACGACGCCCCAAGGACCCCAGCCAGGCGCGCGGCCGTGGCGCCGTCGAGGGCGGCCTGCACGGCGCCGAGATCCCCGGATTCCCCGGCCACCTCGATGAGGCGAAGAAGCTGGAGCACCGCAAGATCGGGGTCAGCCAGGGTCGCCAGGTCAATCCCCACGTCCTTCAGGCGAATCCCCGCGGCTTTCTCGATCTGGGCGATCTGCCCCGCGACACGCTCGGGGTCGGCGACTCCCGCCTTGCGCAGCACCGATGCTGCGGAGACGTTGCGGGTAGTCATCGCCGCCTCCAGGGCGCTAGAGCACGGGCAGGAAGCGCTCCAGCTCGAACGGGGTCACCTGCGCCCGGTACGCCTCCCACTCGGCGCGCTTGTTGCGCAGCACGAAGTCGAAGACCTGTTCGCCAAGGGTCTCGGCGACCAATTCGCTCTTCTCCATGACATTGACGGCATCCGCGAGCGACGACGGCAGGGGCTCGTAGCCCAGAGCCTTCCGCTCGCCGGCGCTGAGCTCCCAGACGTCGTCCTCGGCACCGTCGGGCAACTCGTAGTTCTCCTCGATGCCCTTGAGCCCTGCGGCGAGGAGGACGGCCAGAGCGAGGTATGGGTTTGCGGCGGAGTCGAGGGCACGATACTCGATCCTGCTGGACTGCCCCTTGCCCGCCTTCCGCACGGGTACCCGGACGAGCGCGGAGCGGTTGTTCGAGCCCCAGCACACGTAGGAGGGAGCCTCGGCCCCGCCCCACAGCCGCTTGTACGAGTTGACGTACTGGTTCGTGATCGCCGTGACCTCGGGTGCGTGCCGCAGAAGGCCCGCGATGAACTTCCTGGCGACATCGCTGAGCTGGAGGGGTTGGCTGGCCTCGTAGAACGCGTTCCTATCGCCCTCGAACAGACTGAAGTGCGTGTGCATCCCGGAGCCGGGGGCGCCTTCGAGCGGCTTCGGCATGAACGATGCGAAAACGCCCTGCTCGAGTGCGATCTCCTTGACCGCCGCGCGGAACGTCATGATGTTGTCGGCCGTCGCGAGGGCGTCGGCGTACCTCAGGTCGATCTCGTTCTGGCCCGGGCCCGCCTCGTGGTGAGAGAACTCGACCGAGATGCCCATGGATTCGAGCGTCGTGATGGCCTGTCGACGGAAGTTATGCGCGGTCCCACGGGGAACGTTGTCGAAGTACCCGGCGTGGTCGACGGGCTTGGGAAGTTGTCCGTCCACGAGCGGCTCAAAGAGGTAGAACTCGATCTCGGGATGCGTGTAGAACGTGAAGCCCTGGCTGCTCGCCTTGTCGAGCGCCCGCTTGAGCACGAACCGCGGATCCGCCATGGCGGGTTCGCCATCCGGTGTCTGGATGTCGCAGAACATGCGCGCCGCCCCTTGGCGATCGCCCCGCCACGGCAGGATCTGAAACGTCGAAGGATCGGGCTTGGCGATCATGTCCGCCTCATAGACGCGCGTCAGCCCCTCGATGGCGGAGCCGTCGAAGCCGATGCCCTCCTCGAAGGCATTCTCCAACTCGGCGGGAGCGATTGCCACGGACTTGAGGACGCCGAGGACGTCGGTGAACCAAAGCCGGATGAAACGAACGTCTCGTTCCTCCACGCTGCGGAGGACATACTCCTGCTGTTTGTCCATACGCCTATCCTGCCCCACGTGTGTTACGGATGCGTGACATGGCGCGTGGCGAACCCGACCATTCCCGTGATCGAAAGGGCCTTGGCTTGGCCCGCACGAGGCGATCCGCCACACTGAGGTGGAATTCCGTCACTCGAGGAGGAGCCCTGGCCTGGACCACCGCCGATATCCCGAGCCTCGTCGGGCGCGTCGCCCTCGTCACCGGGGCGAATAGTGGCCTCGGCCTCGAGACCGCCCGGGCGCTCGCCGGAGCCGGCGCGCACGTCATCCTCTCGACGCGGAGTAGAGCGAAGGCCGACACTGCGACAACGAGCATCCGAGGCTCGTTCCCCGAGGCATCGCTCGACGTCGTCGAGATGGACCTCGCCTCGCAGGCCTCGGTGAAGGCAGCGGCCGCCGCCCTCGCGAAGACGCATCCCGTCCTCGACATCCTCGTCAACAACGCCGGCGTGATGGCACTTCCAGAAGGACGCACAGAGGACGGCTATGAGACACAAATGGGCGTCGACCATCTGGGCCACTGGACGCTCACGGCACTCCTCCTCCCGAACCTCCTCGCCGCCGAGGCCGCGCGAATCGTCACCGTCTCGTCCTTCGCCCGGCACCAGGGCAGGCCGATCGACGTGCACGATCCCTACCACGAGGGCCAGTACGACCCATGGAGGGCGTACGGAGACGCCAAGCTCGCGAACTACCACTTCGCCGTCGGCCTCCAGCGCG
>CAZTJX010000236.1:0-1221 GCA_964613755.1 uncultured Demequinaceae bacterium
CCGAGTTGACCGTAGGGCGGTCCATTCCGCTCGCGGTCTCCGCCTCGTGGGAGACCCTCCCGTTCGGGGTCGGGGCAGCGTCGGGGGTACTGACGACGCTCGATGTCGCCGATGGCGCGACGGTCCATGCGGGTGATCGCCTCTACAGCGTGGACCTGCGGCCGGTCGTGGCGGTGGTCGGGGACGTACCCGCGTTTCGCGACCTTGCGCAGGGCTCGCGCGGTGCCGACGTCGCACAGGTCCAGCGGCTCCTCATCGCGAAGGGGTTCCTCACCGGCACTGCGGACGGGGATTTCGGACCTGTCACGGCTCGTGCGGTCCGCGCGTGGCAGGCGAGCCTCGGGATCGAGAAGGACGGCGTCGTGCGGGCTGGCGACATCGTCTTCGCGGCGAGATTACCCGCGCGTGTGCGCGTAGCCGACGAGATCGAGGTGGGCACACGCCTGAGCCCGGGGGACGTCGTGCTCTCGGTGCTCGATGGCGATCCCGCCTTCGTCGCCACGATCCTTCAGGACGCCAGCGTCGATTCGTCGCTGCCGGTTGAGGTGACTTTCGGCGGCGAGGCCGTCTCGGCGATCGTCTCGACGTCCCGCGACGGCGATGGGGGCACGACCCTGTGGACCCTCACGCGGGCGGACGGCACGCCGGTGTGCGCCGACCGCTGCGACGAGGTGCCCCTCGAACAGGAGGACGCGGTGTTCCCCGCTCGGCAGGTGATCGCCCCCGAGGTGACGGGTCCCGGGGTCCCCGCTGCGGCCGTGTGGTTCACCGCCGCCGGCGACGCGTACGTCGTCCTCAGCGACGGCACCCAGGTGCCGGTGACGATTCTTGGCGAAGGCCAGGGCGGTGTCGTGCTCGACGGAGTGGCGGTGGGCGCCACCGTCGTCCTCGCCGACCAGGTCGAAGCCGGGTCGGGGACCGCGGCAGCGTCTTCGTGAGCCGCGTCCCCGTGAGTAGCGGCGCCGCGAACGCCACCTCCGCCGCGGTGGCCGCGGGTGCGGCCGCCGCGACCGTGCTCGGGGCGCGCGGCCTCACATTCGCGTACCGCTCCGGCGCGGCCCCGGTCATCGACAACCTGACCGTCGACCTCCCGACCGGGGCCGTCACCGCGCTGACGGGCCCCTCGGGGTCGGGCAAGTCCACCCTGCTCTACCTGCTCGCTCTGATGATCCGCCCCACGCGGGGTGAAGTCGAGTGGGACGGCAGGCCCGCTTCGCGCCT
>CAZTJX010000236.1:1321-2752 GCA_964613755.1 uncultured Demequinaceae bacterium
CGCGCCGACCGCGAGATCCTCCTCGAATCGGACGGCGGCTTCGAGGTCCGGTCCCGGGGGAAGGCATGAGCGGTCAGGCGCGACGGGCGGGCGACGGCGCTTGGCCGGGAGTCCCGCTCCCGGGCGAGCTGGTCCGGGACGCGGTCGCGTCGGCCCGGGCACAGGCGGCGGCGACGCTCACGCTGATCCTCGTCCTTGCGACGGTGTGCTTCTCGATCCTTGTCACGACAGGACAGACCGCGGCGACCGAGGCGCGCGTGGTCGCTCAGATCGACTCCGCCGGGACCCGCCTGATCGCCCTGTCCGACGACGGCGGGGCCGCGGGCATTCTTCCCTCCGCCCCTGCCCGGCTGGCCGGGCTCTCGGACGTGACCTGGGTGATCGGCCTCGGCGCAGCCGTCGACGTCACCAACCCGGCCCTTCCCGCCGGGCGCGCAGCCGCGCGCGCCATGGTCGGCGACCTGCCCCCCGATGTCGAGCTCGTCCAGGGCCGCCGCCCCCGCACCGGCGAGGCCGTCGTCGGTATCGATGCTGCCGCGGCGCTCAACCTCAGCTCCGGCCTGGGGCGCGTTCGGACCGATGGCGACACCGACGCCGAACCTGTCGCGATCGTCGGTGTTTTCCGGGCCACCGGACCGCTGGAGCACCTGAACGACACGGTCCTGGTCGCCGCGGACCCCGAGAACGTCGAGACGCTTCGGTACGTATACGTGATGGCGAGCGACGTCACCGTCATCGAACGCCTTCAGCAGGTCCTCGTCACGTCGACCCCCGCGCTCAAGCCGAACGCGCTCACCGTGGAGACTCCCACGGGCGCGATCGCGCTCAGGGACGTCATCGCTGGGCGCCTGGGCGCCGCATCCCGCCAACTCATGGCCGTCGTCATGGGAGTCGGCGCCGTCATCATCGCGGTGACGATGCTGTCGGCGACTATCGCACGCCGCCGCGAGTTCGGCCGCCGCCGGGCGCTCGGTGCCACTCGTTCCGCCCTCGTCGCCACCCTCCTCGCGCAGGCCGCCATCGGCGCCGTCATCGGGATCGTTCTCGGCATCGCCGGCGGACTCGCCGCCCTCGCCGCGACCACCGGGTCACTACCGACGTGGCGGTTCGTCGCCGGCGTCGGCGGCCTCGCCCTGCTTCTCACCCTCGCGGCTGCCGCACCCATCGCAACGTATGCCGCTCACCGCGACCCGCTTCGCATACTCCGCGTGCCGTGACGCGGGGCTGAGCGACCCCCTACTCGTTGTCTCCACCTGTAGCGGCCACGGCGTCGACGTCGGCGGTCTCCAAGCCGCGGGCGTCGGGCCACACCCAGCCGTCGACCTCGGGCATGTCGGCGCCGAACTCACGCGTGTAGCGTCGGGCCTCCAGCCGCATGTCGAAGAGGCGCTGGCGGAGCGATGCCGCGCGCGTTCCCAGGCCCGGCACCCG
>CAZTJX010000237.1:0-2719 GCA_964613755.1 uncultured Demequinaceae bacterium
CACCTGGGAGCCTGGACAGACCCAACCGAGCTTCGACAAGCAGTACGTGAGGGATTGGCTCACCTCTCCCGCCTCGGGTTGGGATCGGAAGTCGGGCGAGGCTCCTCCCCCGCTCCCCGACGACGTGGTGGAGAAGACGCGCGCACGGTACGTCGAGGCGTACGACCGGCTTATCGGGTCCTAGTGCACCTACCGCGGGGGGACTACATCCCCAGCGGGATCGTTCCCCACACCATGAACAGATGGGTGATCAGGAGGAGCGCGAAGAACAGGAGGGAGAGGACGTACGGCGAGGCGATCTCCTCAAACGCCGAGAATTCGCCTTTGCGTTTGCTCGGGCGGACAGTGAGGTACAGGCCGCGGCCGAGCGCAAGCACTCCGGGGAAGCCCAGCACGATCCATAGAACAAGGCTCGTCTTCTGCTCGAAGGTCACCTCATCAGCGTAGGACCGCGGACCGTTTCCCGCTCGGTGAGCCCCGTGGCGAGACAGTGTCCCGCGGCGTAGCGTCGGAGCATGATCACGTGCGGTGTTGACCTATCCTCGCAGGCAGCGGACACGGCCATCGCCGTCATCGACTGGGGCTCGGTGTCCCCCCGCCTCACACAACTCGAGGTCGGCGTCGACGACGAGACGATTCTCGACGCCGCTCGCGGCGCGGATGCCACCGCGATCGCCGCGCCGTTCGGCTGGCCCGACCCCTTCCTTGAGTTCATCGTGAGCAACCGAACGGGATTCGTTTCGGATCCGCGGAGGGTGGCGACCACGAGTGGACGCAACAGACTCATGTATCGCACCACCGACCAGCGCCTCCGGGAGATGCTGGGCCTCAAGCTCCTTCCCTCGACGGCCAGTAGCCTCGCGGCCCAGACCTTACGTTGCGCGGGGATCCTGGCGCGCATGCGAGAGGCGGGAATCGAGGTCTCCCGCGCTGGCGGTGGACGCGTCGTCGAAGCGTACGCCCCGGCGAGCCTCGTCGCGTGGGGCCTGGACGAGCCGAAATATAAGACGACACCGGCCGCTCGCGTACGGATTGTGGAACAGGCGTCGCGACGGGTCTCGCTCGATCTCGCGGATCACCGCGCCACGTGCATGGAATCGGACGACGCCCTCGACGCGCTCGTCTGCGCCCTGACGGCGCGGGCCGTGGCGATGGGGCTGTGGCGTGCACCCCTCGACTCAGACGAGGTGGAGCACGCGCCGACCGAGGGTTGGGTCTGCATCCCGAGTGGCACGATCGACCAGCTCCGCGGCGGGCGTGACGAGGCGTACGTGCCGACCATTCAGGCGAGCCCGCCCCGATAGACTCACCCCATGGCCACGATCGTCGTTCACGTCATGCCCAAGCCCGATCTCCTCGACCCTCAGGGCAAGGCCGTCGGCTCCGCGCTTCCTCGACTCGGCTTTACCGGCTTCACCGCCGTCCGTCAGGGAAAGCGCTTCGAACTCACGGTGGAGGGCGAAGCGACGCCAAAGGTGCTTGCGCAGGCGCGCGAAGCCGCCGAGACGCTCCTGAGCAACCCCGTGATCGAGGATGTCATCGCGGTGGAGGTTCAGGACGCGTGAGCGCGAAGATCGGCGTCGTCACCTTCCCCGGCTCCCTGGACGATCGAGACGCGGCTCGGGCGATCCGCATCGCCGGAGCCGAGCTCTTCTCGCTCTGGCACGGCGACGCGAGCCTTCATGGCGTCGACGCCGTCATGCTCCCGGGTGGCTTCAGTTACGGCGACTACCTGCGGGCTGGCGCGATCTCGCGCTTCGCGGACGTCATGGCGTCGATCATCGATGCCGCGAACGGCGGGATGCCGGTCCTGGGCGTCTGCAATGGCTTCCAGATCCTGTGCGAGTCTCACCTGCTTCCCGGCGCGATGATCCGCAACGATCACCTGCACTTCGTCTGCAAGGACCAGGTGCTCGAGGTGGAGAACGTCGATACCGCGTGGTCACGCGACTTCTCGAGTGGTGAACGCATCACCATTCCGCTCAAGAACCAGGACGGCCAGTACATCGCCGACGCGAAGACGCTCGACGCGCTCGAGGCGGAGGGGCGGGTCGTCTTCCGCTATCGGGACGGCAACCCGAATGGTTCCGCCCGGGACATCGCCGGCATCACGAACGAGACAGGCAACGTCGTGGGCCTCATGCCGCATCCCGAGCACGCATGCGAGCCGGGCTTCGGGCCGGACTCCCGCGAGGCGGGTCGGGGTGGCACGGACGGGGTCCGGTTCTTCACCTCGGCGGTCGCGTCGCTTCTCGCGCCGATCTAGGCGCGCGCCGTTCGAGGCCGACGACGGAACGTCTCCGAGGCTCTGGGGCCACGTCGTCGAGCGAGGCTCGACCGCGTGGAAAGCGGGCGTCAAGCCCGGAGACATCATCACCACGCTCAATGATGTGGCCGTCGGATCGGACGGCACGCTCGCGGCGACCTGTGACGCGATCCGGACGGCGAACACCGAGCGAGGGTGATCACTTCCACAGCCTTTCGGGTTGCGGGCATAGCACTCGCGGGCCACGATGGGAGGCGGAACGATCGCGAACTCGACGAGCGATGGGGACCCGGGATGACGGGATGGCTCAGGCGCTTTCTTCCTCCCGCGATCGTGGTATTCGTCGCGACGGGCGGGGCGATCCTTCTTGGCGTTCCCGCGCAGGCGGCCGTCACTGGGGCCTCGTCGACCGTCACGGCGACGGCATTTACGGCGACTTCGCGGTCGATCTCA
>CAZTJX010000238.1:0-2712 GCA_964613755.1 uncultured Demequinaceae bacterium
TGCCACCGTAGGTATCGACGATGATCTTCCGGCCCGTCACGCCAGCGTCAGCCTTAGGCCCCCCCTGTTCGAAGCGTCCCGTGGGATTGATAAGGGAACGGTGATGCGCAGCGTCGAGGTCATATCGGGCCAGGACCGGAGTCACGACCTCGGCCTCGACGGCGGCCCTGAGATCGCCCATGTCCCTACCCGAATCGTGCTGTGTCGACACGACGACGGTCTCGATCGTGACCGGCGTGTCGCCGTCGTACCCGATGGTCACCTGCGCCTTTCCGTCCGGCCGCAGGCCGCTGACGGCTCCGGATCGCCGAACCTCGGCGAGACGTCGCGTCAGGTCGTGCGCGATCGAGATGGGGACGGGCATCAAGGCGGGTGTATCGCGGCAGGCGTATCCGAACATCAGGCCCTGATCTCCGGCGCCAAGATTTTCGGGAAGTGCGACCTCGCCGTTGACGGCGTCGTCCGTCGCCGAATCGACGCCCATGGCGATGTCGGGAGACTGGGCCCCGATCGATACGGATACGCCGCACGAGTGGCCATCGAAGCCAATCACGGACGAGGTGTACCCGATTGACGTGACGACCTCACGGACGATCTGAGGAATCTCGACGTATGCCTCCGTCGTCACCTCACCCGCGACGTGGACCAATCCCGTTGTCACCATGGTCTCGACCGCGACGCGCGACAGGGGGTCCTGTTCGAGAAGGCCGTCCAGGATGGCGTCGGAGACCTGATCGCAGATCTTGTCGGGGTGGCCCTCGGTCACGGATTCGGAACTGAAAAGGCGGAGGTTCGTCACGGGCACAGCCTAGCCCGCCGGCCGGACGCGCTTGCGGCCCTCTCGCTGCGCGACGACGGCGTCGAGTATGGCGTGGGCGACATCTAGCTTGCTCCCTGCGGCCTCGGCGACGACGCTTCCTTTCACATCAAGAAGCGTGACCGCGTTGGGGACGTCACCAAACCCTAGGCCCGCGCCGACCGCGTTGACCGCGAGCAGATCCGCGCCCTTGCGCTTCGCTTTTGCGGCGCCATGCTCCGCGACGCTCCCTGCGTCGTCCCCCGTCTCGGCCGCGAATCCCACGATCGTCTGCCCGGTCGGCCGCGAGGAGACGAGGCCCGCGAGGATGTCCTCGTTCTCAACCAGCTCGATCGTCATGTTCCCTCCCCGCTTCTTGATCTTGGTCGGCGAGGCGTCCGCGGGTCGGAAGTCCGCCACGGCGGCGGCCATGATCACCACGTCGGCGTGTGCGGCGGCGGCCCCGACCGCTTTCGACAGCTCATCCGTGGTCTCGACGTCAATCCGCGCGATCCCCTCCCCCGAGGGCAGCAGTGTGTTCGCCGCGACGAGGGTGACCGTCGCCCCACGATCGAGGGCCGCTTGGGCGATGGCAAAACCCTGGTGTCCCGTCGAGCGGTTGCCAAGGAAGCGGACGGGATCGAGGTTCTCCCGCGTACCTCCGGCGCTGATGACAATCGTCAGCCCGTCGAGGTCACCCCAGGACGCGTAATCACGATCCGCGGGAAGCCCTTCCTCCCCCGCCACCACGGCATAGACGGCCGCGACGATCTCCTCGGGTTCGGGCAGTCGTCCGGGCCCGCTGTCCGGTCCCGTGAGCCGTCCGATCGCGGGATCGATCACGTGCACGCCGCGCTCGCGAAGCGTGGCGACGTTCGCCTGGGTCGCCGGGTGGGACCACATCTCCGTGTGCATGGCCGGGGCGACGATGACGGGGGCATGCGTCGCGAGGATGACGTTGCCCAACAGGTCACGAGCCTCGCCGTGGGCCATCTGGGCGAGGAAATTCGCCGTTGCGGGTGCGACGACGACGATGTCTGCCGACTGGCCCAGACGGATATGTTCGACGGCGGGAACGTTGGAGAACGCGTCGCTCGTGGCCGGCTGACCCGAGAGCGCCTCCCAGGTGGCGCGCCCGACGAAGTGCAGGGACGACGGTGTGGGTACGACGCGAACGCTATGCCCGTCCTCGACGAGCCGTCGGAGGACGATGGCGACCTTGTAGGCCGCTATCCCACCCGTCACGCCCAGGAGGACGCGCACGGCTACTCGTTGAGGTTCGTCAGCTCGAGCAGGTTGCCGTCGTTCAACTCGCGGAGAGCGACCGAGAGGGGCTTGTCCGTCGTGTCGGCCTCGACGAGCGGACCGACGTTCTCGAAGTGGCCCTCGCCGAGCGCCTCGTAGTAGGCGTTGATCTGGCGGGCGCGCTTGGAACTGTAGATCACCAGGGCGTACTTGGAGTCCACCTTGGCGAGAAGTTCGTCGATCGGGGGGTTGGTAATGCCCTCGGGGCTCGCAATCGTTCCGGCCACGTCCACTCCCATTCTTACCGGGCGACGCGCCCGGCAGCGCAGGTTAGTCTACCGTCACTCGACGAGCAGCGCGTGCACCGCGTCCACGGCGTCGTCCAGTTCGTCGTTCACGATGACGTGTTCGAACTCGTCTGCCGCGGCCATCTCCATTCGCGCGGTCGCGAGGCGCCTCGCTCTCTCGTCTGGATCCTCGGTCCCGCGGAGTTCGAGCCGCCTGACAAGTTCCTCCCATGAGGGTGGCTCGATGAACACGAAAAGTGCGTCGGGCATCGTGGCACGAACCTGTCGTGCCCCCGCGAGGTCGATCTCGAGAACGCATGGCTCTCCGGCCGCCATGTGACGGCGAACCGCGGCGCGTGGCGTCCCGGGGCCGCGTGGCCCGGC
>CAZTJX010000239.1:0-2705 GCA_964613755.1 uncultured Demequinaceae bacterium
ATCAATGTGTTCTCCATGATCTTCGGCGAGCTCGTTCCCAAGAACCTTGCCCTGAGCGAGCCCGGACTCGTGGCGCGCTACTCCTCGCCCTTCATCATCGGATTCAGCGCGGCCCTGCGCCCCCTCATCCGCGTCCTCAACGACGCGGCCACGGCGATTCTGCGGGTCTTCGGGATGGAATCGCGAGAGGAATTGGCGGGAGGGCGTTCGCCGCAGGAGCTCGCGGCGCTCGTTCGGCGCTCGGCCGAGGCCGGAACGCTTGCGCCGTCTACGGCGCTCCTGCTGAAAAACTCGCTCGACTTCGAGGCGCTGTCCGCGCTCGACGTCATGACCGATCGCACGCGCATGACCGTGCTCGACATCGACGCGACGGCCGCGGACGTCGTTGCCGCCGCACGCGCCTCGGGTCACTCCCGCTTCCCGGTGATCGACGGTTCGCACGACGACATCGTCGGGCTCGTTCACCTGCGGGCCGCCGTGGGCGTTCCTGCCGACGAGCGAGCAGGGCGACCTGCGCGCGACCTCATGATGGCGGCGCCCCGCATCCCGGAGACGATCTCCGCCGGACCGCTCCTTGAGGAGCTTCGCGGCTTCGGGCACCAGATGGCGATCGTCGTGGACGAGTACGGGGGGACCGCTGGCCTCGTCACCCTCGAGGACGTCGTCGAGGAGCTCGTGGGCGAGGTCGCGGACGAGCACGACCGCCGTCGCGTCGACGTCCACCGCACCGCAGACGGGGTGTGGAGCCTTCCTGGCCTGCTTCGACCCGACGAAGTACTGGAGGTGACGGGCCTGGAGATTCCCGACGACCCCGCGTACGAGACCATCGGCGGGTACGTCATGGCCAAGTTGGGGCGACTAGCGGCGCTCGGTGACGAGATCGGGGACGGCGAGGTACGGGTGCGCGTCGAGCGCGTCGACGGGCGTCGTGTCGAGCGCGTTCGGGTGTGGGCGGAGGCGGACGAGTGACCGGCGTCGCGCTTCTCACAATCGCCCTCCTCGCGGGGAACGCGTTCTTCGTGGGCGCCGAGTTCGCGGTGATCTCTGCGCGCCGCAGTTCCATCGAGCCCAGGGCGGAGGCGGGGGGCAAGGCCGCGCGCATCGTGCTGTGGGCCATGGAAAACGTCTCCCTCATGCTCGCGTGCGCCCAGCTCGGGATCACGGTCTGCTCGGTCTCCCTTGGCGTCGTAACCGAGCCCGCGCTCGCGCATGCGTTCGAGCCCGCCGCCGAGGCGCTTGGACTGCCCGAGGGGGCTACGCACGGGTTCGCGGCGGCGTTCGCGCTCCTGCTCGTCGTCGGCTTGCACGTCATCATCGGGGAGATGGTCCCCAAGAACGCCGCCGTCTCCAGCCCCGACCGCGCGGCACTCCTCCTCGGTCCGCCGCTCGTCGCGATCGCCAGGGTAGCGAAGCCCGTCATTGTCTCCCTGAACTGGGCGGCGAACATCGTCGTGAGAATGCTTGGGATACAGCCGCAGGATGAGGTGTCGAGCGCGTTCACGGCCGACGAGGTTCACAACATCGTGATGCGCTCGAGTGCGGAGGGAACGCTCGACGACGCGCACGGACTCCTCACAGGGGCCATCGAGTTCTCCGACCGCACGGCGGGCGACGTCATGGTTCCGCTGGAGAAGGTCCGATCGGTCCCCGTGGGCGTGACGGTCGAGGAGCTCGAGCGGACCGTGGTCGAGACCGGGCACTCTCGCCTCCCCGTCGTCGACGGCCATCGACTCGTCGGATACCTTCACCTTAAGGACGTCCTATACGCGGGACCCGACGAGCGCGCAGAAGCCGTTCACGGATGGCGGGTCAGGGCGCTCCCCGAAGTCACACTCGACGCCGAGGTGGAGGCCGTCCTTGCGCGCATGCGCCAGACGGGCGCGCACGTGGCGAGCGTCGGGGACGAGGGTGCCGTCGTGGGCGTTGTGTTCCTCGAAGACATCCTCGAGGTGCTCGTGGGCGAGGTGAGCCAGGCCCTCCGAGGGTAACGAACGCGACAATACGGACACCTTTCGAACGCGGGGCTTTGCGAGGTAGACTCCTCAACGTCGGTCGTGATTTCCGATGTACCGTCGCATGCCCCCGAGGAGAACGAGGAGGAGCCGTGGATCCCCACCCGTCCCTCCCTGAGGAATTCGGGCAGTGGTACGGACATCGGCGCCTCTGGCGCCAGGTCACGACCCAAGAGATCTCGCTTCGCGTCAATCATCGGCGCCGCAAGGTCGTCGTGCGTGCGGGAGTCCTCGCCGCCTTCGCCTTCGCCATGGTCGTCTACCCCATCGTCGGGACGCTCTCGCCCGCCGCAAGCGCGGTTCAGCTGGTACCGGGGGTGAGCATTGGCGATGCTCCTGCTACCGTCGCGGTCGTCCTCGGCGAGGCGCCTGGGCTTGGTTCTGCCGCGCTTCCACCCCCCTCGATCGACGCGACGGCGCGCTTCCTCGCGACCTCGGCCCAGTTCTCGCCGAGCGCGTACCTTCCCAATTGCAGCGGCGTCCGCGAGGTCATCGGAACTAACGGAAACCTTGATCCCTCCACTCTGTGCGTGCTGTGGGACGGCGTCCACTACCTGCGCGCGGACGCGGCGGTGGCGCTCGCGGAACTCAATCATCGCTTCAAGCTTCGTTTCAAACGGAACCTCTGCCTGGCGAGCGCCTACCGCTCGGTGGGTGACCAGGTGTCGGTCAAGGCATCGCGTGGCTACCTCG
>CAZTJX010000240.1:0-2698 GCA_964613755.1 uncultured Demequinaceae bacterium
ATTCACCGGCAAGGTGTTCGTCAACGCCTCGCCCAAGCAACTCGGGACCGCGTCGCTCGCGAAGCTCCTCGAGTCTGCCGTGAGCGAGGCAGACGTCTCAGCCGAGCGTGTATGCGTCGAGGTGACGGAGTCCGGAATGATCCGGACAAGTAGGGCAGCCGATGGCGACCTGGACGGCGTCCACGAGCTCGGCCATCCGGTCGTCCTCGACGACTTCGGAATGGGTTCGGGAGCGCTTGCGACGATCCTCGACAAGCCCGTCTCCGGGATCAAGCTCTCCGATCGCTTCACTCGACGCCTTGGCGACGGTGCGGCGGGAGACAAGATGAGCAGGGGCATCGCCCTCCTCGCGAACGATCTGGGCCTCATGGCAGGCATCAAGGGCATCGAGACCGAGGACCAGCTCGGCATCGCCCGCGGTCACGGCTGGAAGATGGGCCAGGGATACCTCTTCGGAAAGGCCGTCGCCGAGGCGGAACTCGGGCTCTCGTAGCCGACAGGCTCCTCCGCGTTCAGCCCCACCCTCGACGTGCCGATAGAGATGTCGGGCGTCGAGGGACGCCCCATCGCTAGCGCACCCCCGGGGAGTGTCGAATGGGCAGTGGCGACGACCTCTTCCGCTCCACCTTCGACGCCTCGCCCATTGGCATGGCGATTCTCGACGGCGATGGCCGCTACCTCGGAATCAACGCCGCGTTCGCACGCATCCTCGGAGTCGCGGAAAGCGATGTGCTCGGACGAGGATTTGGCGACTTCACTCACCCCGACGACCTCCCGCGGGATCACGATCTCCTCGCCCAACTCTCGTCGCAAGAGTTGCCCTATTACCAGGTGCAGAAGCGCTACATTGACGCGCAGGGAGACACGGTCTGGTGCCGAGTGACGGTCACCGAGGTCGCGGGGGAGATGGCGCATGGGGACGCACGATTCGTCGCGCAGGTGGAAGACATCACGGAGTTCCGCCGCGCTAAGGATCTGCTCGAGCGACGCGCCCTCTACGACCCGCTCACCGGCCTCGCGAACCGCGCCCTACTCCTTGAGCGCCTCTCCCACGCGCTCGCGGGTCACCGGCGCCGCGAGACGACCGTTGCCGTGCTGTTCTTCGACGTCGATCACTTCAACCTCGTCAACGACTCGCTCGGACACGAGGCTGGCGATGCTCTCCTCGCGGTCATCGGTCATCGCATCCAGGGGGCCGTTCGCGCCGGAGACACCGTCGCCCGTCTCGGCGGCGACGAGTTCGTGATCGTCCTAGAGGACATCGCGACCCAAGCGGGATCGGAGTTCATCGCACTCGCCATTTCGGATGCGGTTCAATCGCCCATCACGGTCGCAGGGCACGAAGTCGTCCCCACCATCAGCGTCGGGTTGGCGATCGCGGACGACGGCGTGACGGCCGAGACCCTGCTGCGCGATGCCGACACCGCGATGTATGCGGCCAAGCAACTCGGGCGCGCGCGTATGGAGATCTTCACCCCCGATCTCCGGGAGACCGCACTCAACAAGCTGTCGATCGAGGCAGAACTCCGTGTCGCCGTTCGCGATGGCGAGCTCGCCGTCCACTACCAGCCCGTCGTTGAACTCGAGACGAAGGCCGTTATCGCCTACGAGGCTCTCGTGCGATGGAGGCATCCCACCCGGGGACTCCTCATGCCTGCGGAGTTCATTGAGATCTCCGAGGAGGCCAACCTCGTCGTTCCGCTCGGTTCCTTCGTGTTGCGCGAGGCTTGCGGCTTCCTCGCCCGCCACGCAGAGTTCTCCGGCCGAATGTTCGTCAACGTATCCACCCGTCAGATTGGCTCGGCCGACCTTACGCGCGCCGTCAGGGCGGCGCTCGACGCCACGGGAATCGACGCGCGCCGAATCTCTCTCGAAATCACCGAGTCGGGAATGCTCATGTCCACCAAGGTCGCGCGCGCGGACCTTGAAAGCATCGCCGACTTGGGTGTGGACCTCGTGATCGATGACTTCGGCACCGGGTACTCCGCGCTCTCCTCGATCATCCAGAATCCCGTGGCAGGTCTCAAACTCTCGCACGAGTTCACTCAACGCCTGGGCGACAACGGCTCGGGCGACCGCATCAGTTCGGCCGTCGCCTCACTCGCCGCAAACCTCGGGATGTACGGGGTGGCCGAGGGAATCGAGACGGAGGACCAGCACCGTCGCGCCAAGGGGCACGGCTGGCTCTACGGCCAGGGATTCCTGTACGGTCGTCCGATGCCAGAAGACCAGGTCTCGTTCGAGGACGCCGGCCGCGTCCGCCCGCCCGCCCCCGCCCAGCCCCGGGAGTCAAGCAAGTGAGTAGCCTCGCAAGCCGCCTGCTGCGAGGCGCCCTCGAGGCGACCGCGGCCGCGCTCCGGTCACGTCAGAAGCCCACCCGCCCATCGCGGCCGCAGGGCTCCTCCCGCCCGTCGCGTCAGAAGCGCTCTCGCCGCCGTTCGTCGTATCCCGGCGACTTCACGGGCAAGGTCCAGATCTCCTACTCCCCCGAACTCGATGGCGCGGCCGATCCCGGCGAGATCGTCTGGACATGGGTTCCATACGAGGAGGATCCCTCCCGCGGCAAGGATCGTCCTGTGCTCATCATTGGCGTTGACGGGGACTACTACCTCGGCGTCATGCTCACGAGCAAGGATCATGATCGAGACGCCGCCGACGAGGCTCGCTGGGGCCGGTACTGGATGGACCTCGGCTCGGG
>CAZTJX010000241.1:0-2686 GCA_964613755.1 uncultured Demequinaceae bacterium
TCGCGCCGGGCTTCGTCCACACTCAGTCCATCGAACGCGATGGCCTGGTCGGGTCGGGCCTCGCCCCTCGTCCGCCGGAGCATGGCGCGCACGCGGGCAACAAGTTCGCGCGGACTGAACGGCTTGGTCACGTAGTCGTCCGCGCCCACCTCGAGCCCGATGAGAGTGTCTGACTCGTCCGTGCGAGCCGTGAGCATGATGACGAAGACGCTCGAGTTGCGCCGGATGCGACGAAGGGCCTCGAACCCGTCGATTCCCGGAAGCCGGACGTCGAGGATCACGAGGTCCGGGGCGGCACTGGCGACCTTCTCGACGGCCTCCTCGCCCGTCGTCGCCGTGAGAACGTCGTATCCGTCGTTCTTGAGATAGGTCGCGACGAGCGTTCGGATGTTCTCTTCATCGTCGGCGACGAGGATCCGCGGAGGGGCCACATCACTCATGATAGGTCGTGTGTTCGAACCCAAGGGGGGCGCGACGCCTCGAGAGGACGCCGCGCTCCGTCTTGAGTTACGTCACCGGTTCCGGGGACCGGAGCCGTCCATCATGCCGTGACCTCGGCCACGGGAGTCTCCTGCAGGGGGAGTGCCCACGGGGCCGTCGCCGTCGCAGTTCGAACCGTCGCGCGCCCTGTCTCGATCCTGGTTTCCACTCTGATCCCGCAGGCGGGTGGTGTCGCCGTACATGCCTCCGCGAGCGCCAGCGGCCTGGCCCGCGCGTGCCCCGGGGTTCTGAGCCTGCTGCCCTGCCCGGAGCGGCCCTGGTTCGGAGATCGCGGGTCGGCTGTCGGTGGTTGCGGCGACGACGGCGGAGGAAACGCCGGCTGGCACGAGGACGAGCGCCGCCGTGCCACCGATGATCGCCCAGGTCTTCTTGGAAATGCTCATGGGAATGCCTTTCTCGTGGGGATTGCGATACCTCCATTCCACCCGAGTCCCATGGAGGGCAGGGGAGTCGAACCGTGAAGATTGTGTGAAGCCTCGTGTGGAAGTCTCGGGCCCTTCTCGGTGTCGGGGGACGCGCCTACTCTGGAACCATGGCGACCTCAAAGGCGACGATGGCGCACATCGTTGAGCAGCTCGAACCTCTTAACGTGAGGATCCGGGCGATGTTTGGTGAGTACGCCCTGTACTGCGACGAGAAGGTGGTTGCGCTCGTGTGCAACGACACGGTCTTCCTCAAGCCCTCGCCGGCCTTAGGGGGTCTCGGTATTCACCTTGTGCCCGCGCCTCCCTACCCGGGGGCAAAGGACTACTTCGTCGTCGGCGACGCGATCATCGGGGATGACGCAGCGTTTCGGCGTGTCATCCTCGAGACGGCGCAGGCCCTTCCGGTGCCCAAGCCCAAGGCTCCGCGCAAGCGCCGTAGCGACTAGGGTTCGCTCCACGCGGACGTGCCTGCCGGAGAGACATCTCGTCACCATCGACGAGCGCGCGCACTACGCTGAGGGCATGCTCGACGAAGCGTCGGCCAGACGGAGCCCGGCCCCCCTCGTTCGCCCCGCCGCGGTCGCAGACGCGCGGCGCATCGGAGCCATACACGTGCGGTCGTGGCGGGCGACATACACGGGGCAGCTCCCGGACGGCCTCCTCGATTCGCTCGACGCGAAGGCCATCTCCGAAGACATGATGCGGGTCCTCACGGCACGCAGGCCGCGTCGGGCCGTCCTGGTCGTCGAGGCGGGACGCGGGCCGGTCCGGAAGGTCGCGGGTTTCGTCGCGCTAGGCCCGGCTCGCGAAGAGTCGACCCCGGGGATCGAGGGGCCGAGCGAGGACATCGCTCAACTCTTCATGATCTACGTAGACCCCCGATGGGTCCGCCGAGGCCTTGGCCACGCGCTGCACGGGGCGATCATGGAAGTGGCGCAGACCTTCGGATACCGCAAGGCGATCCTGTGGGTCCTTCCCACGAATACGGGGGCCCGCGCCTTCTACGAGGCCGAGGGTTGGACCTGTGACGGAGCGGAGCAGACGGAGGATCTAGACGGCTACGTTGTCCCGGAAATCCGATACATCCGGGATGTCTAGCCCGGTCACCCGTCCCACGGGTGTGCAAGCCCGGACGCGGGTATAGCCTCGGCGCAGGAGGTCCGCCGTGCAGCGAGACGTGTTCATCCAAGCCTTCCGCAAGGGTGACCCGATCTTCCTGCGCCACGCGTCCGTCGAAGTGCTGGTCGCGCCCTACCTCCTCGGTACCCGCACTGGTGTCGCGTCGGTTCTTCTGGGCGACGGCGGCGCAGAGATCTGGGGCTATGGTGACGACGGTGGGCTCGCTGTCGTCGGTGCCACGGGCGACGAGATATGGGATCTCGTCGTCGCGATCGCTCGCGCGAACGGTGCGGCGATCATTCCCGTGGGGGGTACCCCGATCGTTGCCGATGCATCCCTCATCCCCGATCTTCCCCCCGAGGGTCGGTCTGCGGCGGTCGTGGTGGGCTCCGGCGTCGAGCTGATCGAGGCTCTCGCCCAGCAGGCGCCCCCTCGGACGCCCGAGGCTGACACGGACTAGCCGAGTATCGCCCCGCCTTCACGGTCCGGCGCCCCGCAGATATGCGTCAGCCCGACGCGGGCGCGCCGGGCTGACGGGGCCGGCGGTCAGAACCGATCGGCGGTGTGGGGCGCGCGCCTGGTTAGGGGGCGTGCCCTCGACGAACTAGATGAAGAGGACCTGCGCCCCCTCGGTCATCTCA
>CAZTJX010000242.1:0-2685 GCA_964613755.1 uncultured Demequinaceae bacterium
GAGATCGGCGATTTCAGTGCCGTCCCTTCCCGTAGCGATGTCGGCGTAGACGGTGATCTTCTTTGCGTTGTAGTCGTACTCGGCATACTCGCCCGCTGCGCCCGACTGGACAAGCGAGACAGTGGCGCCGTTAAAAACGTCTCCGGCGACGTTGCCGTCGATGTCCACGCTGCCGCCGCCACCAAGGTCGACCGAGGTCCCGGCGGCCCCGTTGTTTGCGGTGGCCGCCGTCCAGGCGCTCACGCCGTACTCCGTGCCCGCGAGCACGACGAGCGGGACGCCCGCGGCCGCATATGCCTCCGCGGCGTCGTAGATCGTCTCCTGCGCGCCCGTCAGGAGGTTCCTGGTGTATCCACCCTCCACGACGTTGCCCTCGGCGTCGGCGAGCAGGAGGTTCTTGAGGCGGATGTTCGCGAACGTGCCGCGGATCATCACCTCGTGGTTGCCGCGCCTGCTCCCGTAGGAGTTGAAGTCCGCCTTGGCGACGCCGTGCTCGGTGAGGTACGTGCCCGCGGGGCTGTCGAGCTTAATCGAGCCCGCTGGGGAGATGTGGTCGGTGGTGACGGAGTCGCCCAGGAGGGCCAGGACGCGGGCGCCCTCGATCGGCGCGACCGGGGCAGGCTCGGGCGTGAGGCCCTCGAAGAATGGGGGCTTGCGCACGTACGTGGAGTCCGCGTCCCACGTGAACGTGTCGCCCTTCGGTGTCGGGAGGCCGGTCCAGCGCTCGTCGCCGTGGAAGACATCCGCGTAGTCCTTGACGAACATCCCCCGGTTGATGGACGAGCCGACGACGGCCTCGACCTCGGTTGGACTCGGCCAGATGTCCCTCAGGAACACCTCTTCGCCGTCCGGCCCGAGGCCGAGCGACTGGGACTCGAAGTCGAAGTCCATGGTCCCCGCGAGCGCGTAGGCGATGACGAGCGGGGGCGACGCGAGGTAGTTCATCTTCACGTCGGGGTTGATGCGGCCCTCGAAGTTGCGGTTGCCGCTCAGGACGGAGACCACGGTGAGATCGTGCTCGTTGACCACACGGCTCACGTCCTCCGGGAGCGGGCCGGAGTTCCCGATGCACGTGGTGCAGCCGTAGCCGACGAGGTGGAAGCCGAGCGCCTCGAGGTCCGGCCAGAGCCCAGCCTTCTCGTAGTAGTCCGTGACGACCTTGGAGCCCGGCGCCATGGACGTCTTGACCCACGGCTTGACCGTAAGGCCACGCGCATTCGCGTTGCGGGCGAGCAGCGCGGCGGCGAGCATCACCGAGGGGTTGGACGTGTTGGTGCAACTCGTGATGGACGCGATGACGACGTCGCCGTCGTTGAGCGTGACATCCTCGCCGTCGGTGCCCGCATAGGTTGCCGATTTCGCGTCGCCGACGCGGCAATTGGAGATGTCCTTGTCGAACTGCGGCTTCGCGTCGGTGAGCGAGATGCGGTCCTGCGGGCGCTTGGGGCCTGCGATGGACGGGACGACGGTGCCGAGGTCGAGCTCGAGGTACTCGGAGAAGACCGGCTCGACGTAGCCGGGCGCCGACGGGTCGTGCCACATGCCCTGCTCGCGCACGTACGCCTCGACGAGCTCGATCTGCTCCTTGCTGCGACCGGTGAGGCGCAGGTAGTCGAGCGTGACCTCGTCGATGGGGAAGATCGCGGCGGTTGACCCGAACTCTGGTGACATGTTGCCGATCGTCGCGCGGTTGGCGAGCGGCACGCGGCCCACGCCCTCCCCGTAGAACTCGACGAACTTGCCGACGACCCCGTGCTTGCGGAGCTTCTCCGTGATGGTGAGGACGACATCGGTGGCCGTCGCACCCGTTGGGATCGCGCCCGTGAGCTTGAAGCCCACGACGCGCGGGATGAGCATCGACACGGGCTGGCCGAGCATGGCCGCCTCGGCCTCGATGCCGCCGACGCCCCAGCCGAGCACGCCGAGTCCGTTGATCATCGTCGTGTGGCTGTCCGTGCCGACGCAGGAGTCCGGGTACGCCTGGAGGGTTCCGGCGTTCGTGCGCGACATGACGCCGGGCGAGAGGTGCTCGAGGTTCACCTGGTGAACGATGCCCGTGCCGGGCGGCACGACGCGGAAGTTGTCGAACGCGGTCTGACCCCATCGGAGGAGCTGGTAGCGCTCGCGGTTGCGCTCGTACTCCAGGTCGGTGTTGATCTGGAGCGCGTCGGCGCGACCCGCGACGTCGATGACGACGGAGTGGTCGATGACCATCTCAGCGGGTGCGAGCGGGTTGATCACCGAGGGGTCGCCGCCGAGCTCCGCCACGGCCTCGCGCATGGTGGCAAGGTCCACGACCACGGGCACGCCGGTGAAGTCCTGCATCACCACGCGAGCGGGCGTGAACGGGATCTCGATGTCCGGCTCCGCCTTGGGGTCCCAGTGCGCGAGCGCCTGAACGTGCTCGGCGGTAATGTCCACGCCGTCCTCGGTGCGCAGCAGAGCCTCGGCGAGCACCTTGAGGCTGTACGGGAGCTTCTCGAGCCCGTTGACGGTCGCGAGGCGGAACACCTCGTATTCCGTGCCACCGACGCTGAGGGTGCCCTGGGCACCGAGGGAATTCGCGCTCACACAGACCTCCCGGGATTCGGCGGTCAGTCTATCCGGAGCGCGCAGGGGCGCTGACGGGGATCACCTCGGTGACAACCGCAATTCCACGAGCACCCGCGAATGCAGGTCCCGAAG
>CAZTJX010000243.1:0-2684 GCA_964613755.1 uncultured Demequinaceae bacterium
AGTCGCGCCCATATCGCCACCAATCCCACCCAGAGCGCCTCCCAAGAACGCACCGTGATTCGCCCTGAGTTTCGTTCCGTCCTTACCTCTTGGAGGATGGAGTCATGTCAGGACCGTATCCAATGGAGTTTCGTCAGCGTGCGTTGCAGTTGCTGAGCGAGGCTCGCCCCGACCACCGAACCGATCATGCTGCGATTCGCCACGTTACCGGCAAGCTCGGGGTGAATCCCGAGACGTTGCGACTGTGGAAGAAGCGGCTCGATATTGATCAAGGGCGCGAGCCCGGAACCTCGAGCGAGGCTCAAACGGAGATCAAGCGGCTCAAGAAGCAGATCGCCGAGCTAGAGAAGGCCAACGAGATCCTGCGGTCGGCGAGCGTGTTTTTCGCCACCGAGCTCGGCCGCCCCTCGTCGAGATGATCGCGTTCATCGACAAGATGCGCGGTCGTTTCGGGGTCGAGCTCGTCTGCCGTGTGATGCGGCAAGCCGAGGTGGGTTTCATCACTACCCGCGGATATCGGGCAGCGAAGACGCGTCCCGCATCGGCACGTCAGTTGCGTGACGAGTTGATGATTCCGGAGATCATCCGTCTGCACGGGGAGAACTATGGCGTCTACGGAGTGCGGAAGAAGCACGCCTTGCTTCGCCGTCAAGGCTGGGCGGTGGGTCGGGACCAGACGGCACGCCTGATGCGCTTGGCAGGCGTGCGGGGCGCGAAGCGCTCGAAGAAGGTGTTCACGACCAAGTCTGATCCCGCGATCGAGAAACCGAAGGATCTGGTGCAGCGGCGCTTCACCGCGGACGCCCCACGGCGCTTGTGGGTCGCGGACGTGACCTATGTCGCGACGTGGTCGGGGTTTGCCTACGTCGCGTTCGTCACCGACGTGTTCTCCCGCAGGATCGTCGGCTGGAACGTCGCGTCGACGCTGAGGGCCGACATCTTGCCGCTGCAGGCGCTCGACATGGCTACCTGGTCCACGGACGGGCGTCTCGACAAGCTGGTCCATCACGCCGACCACAGGTCGAACTATTTGGCGACGGTCTACACCGACCGGGTCGAAGAACTCGGAGCGAAACCTTCTACTGGAACCATCGGCGACAGTTACGACAACGCCCTAGCCGAAGCCGTGAACGGCCTGTTCAAGACAGAACTGATCCGCCAACATGGCCCCTGGCGCACCGTCGAACCGGTCGAACTCGCCACCCTCGAATACGTGTGGTGGTGGAACAACCAGCGCCTCCACGGCGAACTCGCCATGCGCACCCCGATCGAGATCGAACAGGCCTACTACGATGGCCACGAACCACCCTTGGGAGCACCCGTTTCCCAAGCCGCCCGATAGGAACGAAACTCAGGGCGAATCATGGTGGAGGAAATCCGGAGACTGTGCGTACGCCTCCCGACCATTCTCCGTTGCTCCGATCCGCAAGGAAACCCTGCCCGCCTGTGGTTCGTCCCACGCGCTCGGCTGATCCAGGGAGACAACCGCCTCATCGGTGGAGATCAGGGAGAGTTCTCCGTACGGCTCGTCACAGCGGTACACGTCGACCCATCCGCTCCGCAGGAGATGGGCCACCGCGTTTCTCGCTCGTTGAGCCAGCACCTCATCATCAACGTCGGGCCCGAGCGATCGAAGTTGCCAGACCGTTTCCCATAGGCCAGAGAAATCCTCAATCGCCAGCCATAGGATCGCCCGCTCGTCTTCGTTCATCATTGGTCTAGCACCGGGTTTCCTTGAAGCGGGACACGCGTAACAGTACCGTCGCGACTGACACGCAAATACGGGCCACTGTGAAGTGGATCGGTGGCCCCGGGCCACCCGTTTTCGATCATAATCGCCTCGCCGGGGCGTTTGGGGTTGACGAAGCGTGTGCCGCTACCCGTCTTCAGGGGCATTTCAGTCCAGCCTTCCGGTATCAGTTGACGGATATCGGCAGGCGTGGCGCCTCGCAGACTCCCGAGGTCGTCAAGACTGCGCATGACGCTTGCGGCCTCGTCGCCGTGCCCCAGGATTCGTTTGAGCCATTTCAAGAGCTTTCCGCTGCCCTTGGCACCCGCGACGCCAGCCTTGCCTCCCGGGATGAAGTTCATTCCCAGAGCGGCGCACCCGCCCGCCTGCGACCACCCCGAGCCGGACCCACACCCCTCAATGTCGTCCCCAAAGAAGAACATCCAGACGGGGTCGGGGGTGAATCCGGGTCCAGACCTATCTCGGTTTCCGCCATCCATGGCGGCTCCCGGCGCCCAGTAGTTGGCCCCGCTATCCATGCACGCTTGGGTTTCACAGGACGTCTGTCCATTTGCGTCCATGTACACGCCCAGAGACGCCAGGTAGTTCAGGACCGACGGGTCGGCCGGGGAGTGGCGCGTTGCACCGCCTCCCGTTCCCTGCCAGCCCGAATCACCGTGGTTCCAATCGGGTGTCTTCGGCGGCGCATAGTCATTGTCGTCGTACCGGGGAGGCTTGCCTTTGGTGTTGTTGCTCGTGTTGCACGGCGGCTCCAGGACACCTCCAACGTAGGCCCAGCTACCCGTCGTGGAACACAAGCCCGTCACATCCGAATAGGTGACGGGGTTGTTCTCCGCATACCGGAACGCGTCGAGGGTCCGCGGATCTGCGGGGTTCATGAGCGGGTCTGGCGACACGAAGCGCGAGGTTCCCGCGTCGTAGTAGCGGGCGTTGA
>CAZTJX010000244.1:0-2657 GCA_964613755.1 uncultured Demequinaceae bacterium
ATATTTTTCAAGCTGTTTTCCATAATATTCCCCACAACAAGATCATCATATTCGGACGTTTTAAATCTACAACCTCAAAGCCTTACGGTACCATCATACAGAATCGAAGCACTGAATGTTCCCCAGCATGGTAGTTTTTTATTTTTCTCCGGTTTCTTTATTTTCATATATCCCAACAGATTTTCTTTTTTTATTGTTCCTCCCCAATTGTCGGAGTCAAGCTGATAATATCTCCGCCTAACTCGGTAAATTGATCAACTGCATTTTTAAAGATATTAAAATCCATCACACCCGTTTTATGCTTTACAAACTGGTAAGCACAATAGATGCAGTTAGCGTTACATATATTTGCAACCTGAAGATGTAATGTTTTAATGAATATTTGTTCTTGTTTTGTTTCAAATAATTTAATTAATTTTTTTCTATCTATTTTATTGATTATATAATAATATAGATCTTTTAATTTTGATCTGAATAGTTTTCTATAATGAATTAAATAATATTTAAGTTTTGATGATTTAACATGGGCATTCATTGATTTTTCTCCAAATCTTTCAATAAACATTAAACTAGTATTATACTTTAATATGGTTATCATTTCAAGATATCTTGAACGAAAGGACAGATGCTTATGAAGGTTAAGATTCCAAAGCATACAATACTGATCATATGTATCATTTTCTTTATTGTTACATGGTTATTATTAAATGACTCTTTCGTCATTAATAGAGATGAGATGTATTATGCTTCTTATTCGACCGCTTTTACCGCGCAAGAAACAAAAGACATACGCTATATTACAGACAAGGACCATTATACAGTTGCCATGCTGCCGCTTTATCGTATATTTTTACGTGCTTCAATTTCAATCTTCGGTGAGAATATTTTTGGCTTACGAGTTCTAAACTTAATTGCTGGAATCATTATGCTTTTATTTGTCTGGTGGTGGTCACGTGAGTTCAAGATGGGATGGCCCTTGTTAATTGTGTTCACTCTAATCTTTGTTGGTGATCCAAAAAGTCAGTATTACCTCCATCATGGACGTCCCGATTTTTTAATAATGGCGCTGGCTGTATGTGTTTTTTCGCTCTTTATGATTTCTATTAAAAAGAAAAAGGATTTATTCCTATATATTGCCGGTATCCTTGCAGGTATATCATGTGGAATCTATTGGAATGGCATTTCTTTACTCATAGCATTTAGCGTAATATGTCTATTCGCATTCATAAGGCATATTATCACTTTAAAAAATATTCTCTTCCTGAGCATATTTGTCGTTTCGACTGTATTTTTTGCATTCATTTTGCCACTTCTAATTAATTTTGACACACTAATATCTCTTATGACCAATGTCGGATTTCAGACAAAAAATATATCAAGCGGCACTTCATTTATAAATTATCCAATTAATTTTATTAATATGCTTTTATTGGGTTTTGGTCAGGGCGTATTAATCTTACATCTGCTGTTTTTGATTGCTGCTGTTTTTCTTTTAAGTTTAATGTATATTTTAAAATTAAATATTAATGCCGACATTAAGAACGTCATAATTTTCAGCAGTATTTTTATTCTTTTTTATCTGCTTACAACCGCTTTTCGAGGAGACGGCGGCGGACGCTTTATTGATTTTATATATCCAATACTGATCATCGTTTTTTCATATTTATTTATAATCTTCATAAATAATAACAAGAAAAAGATTTTAAGATTACTTGCTATTGCCGGTCTTTTTATTCTAGCTTTCTCTGGGTACACAAAGGTAATTTATGATGGTATCAAGAATAACGGTCAAACATTTTATTATCAAAAATACGCCGCAGATCTAAATAAAATAATCACCAAAAAAGGAGCGCGGGTATTTTTAACATTCGATTTCATGTGGACCTTGCCGGATAATCCCAAATTGTATCTCGAAGTTACCAAGGATAAAGAACTTAAAACATATCAGGCGGTAGAAAATCTGTTTGATAAATATAACGTCGAATATGTATTAGTAGATGAGCGGAGTAAAGATCGCATGCATGGACCGGAAAAAATATTGTGGTATTCGTATTGGGAGCAGGTTCTGAATAATCGATATAATCTTATTGGTACCGTAGAAAATAAATTTTATCGGGAAAATAAAGAAAAGCCTCCAGCTAACGGTAAAGATTTTGTTACTGAAATATGGGAGAGAAATAAATAGCGTCTTTCTTTTATTTCAAATTAACATAATATTATCAACTTTTATATTCAAGGATTATTAGTAAAAAACTTATGCAACAAATAGGAAAACCACTAGTCAGTATTAATATTACAACTTATAACAGATCGCATCTGCTTCCCCGCTGTCTTGATGCGGTACTGCGGCAGACGTATACATATTTTGAAGTTATAATCGTCGATGACTGCTCTAACGACAATACCAAAACGGTGGTGCGGGAGTATATGAAAAAAGACCCGCGAATAAAATATTTTATTCACCCCCGGAATATGGGTAACGCCTTTGCCAGGAATACCGCGATAAGCGCATGTGCGGGGAAATATGTGGCTTTTTTGGATGACGATGACGAGTGGATAGATCCCGACAAATTGAAAAAACAGATTACTGTTTTTGAAAATAATCCGCAATCAGACCTGGGTATCGTTTGCAGTAACGTTCAGTTTATCGGCAATCA
>CAZTJX010000245.1:0-2235 GCA_964613755.1 uncultured Demequinaceae bacterium
CTGGCTCGTCGAACGCGACCCCGGCCCTGACAACTGCGAGCCGTGGGCAGGTGCCTTCCAGTGACAGCGCGCGAGGAGGCGCCCGTGTTCTCGATCGGCCTTGTTCTGGGAGGTAGCCACGAAACAGACCAAGCCTGGAAGGCTGTCGTCACCAAGGTGATGAACGATGTGGCGGACATGCGAGGGGAAGCGACGAGCCCGCTGCGGCTGAACGTCGTCTTCTACGTCGAAGGCAAGTACACCAGAGTCGGCTTCGAGGGCGTTCGAACCGGGCGCTTTCGCAAGGCAGATTCATTGCTCATGGTGCAGGCGGCGATCCCGACCGAGTCGGTCGACGACCCTCGCAAGGTGGTCCTGAGGCTCCTTTCGGATGCGATCACCGAAGCCGAGGCGTTCGCAAGGAAGCGCGGGAGCGCCGAGTCGCTCGATGAGGTTCGAGCCATCGCTTCGCGCGTGGCCACAGAGTGATACGCCGCCTTACCCGTGACTCCACCGATCTCGGCCTCACCGGCCCCGCGTCGTGGACAGGTACGACTTCGCCAACGCCAGCGCTCACCATCGCGACCGTCTCGGGAGATCAGGGCTGAACCGGTGTGTGCTCCGCCTTCCGTGGAGCTCAAACCGGTCACACCACGGAGACCTCCTTGGCTAGGCCACAGCTCCCATCGACGAGACGGATGATCAGTAGCACCTTGCGGCGCTTGCTCGGCGGCGAGTCCGCAGTCCGTGGGGTCTGTCAGATGAACGGTGGGCGGGGGTTGGCCTGACACGCCGGGCGGGTGCCTGGCGGGGGAGCAGGCGGCATGACCGACACGATCGAGCCCGTGAAGCTCGACGACGATGAGAACAAGCAGATCGCCCGGACGATGGTCGCTCAGGCGCGGGCGTCCGGGGTGGATCTGGTCGGCCCGGACGGGTTGCTGGCCGGGTTGACCAAGCAGGTCCTGGAGCTTGCCCTTGAGGAGGAGCTCACCGATCACCTCGGCTACCCGCCCGGGGAGCGTGAGGGCAAGACGGGCACCAACGAGCGCAACGGGTCGCGCCCGAAGACAGTGATCACCGAGATCGGCCCAGTGCAGATCGACGTGCCGCGCGACCGGGAGGGCTCCTTCGAGCCGGCGATCGTTCGCAAGCGGCAGCGGCGTCTGGAGGGCGTGGACGAGCTGGTGCTGTCACTGACGGCGCGAGGGCTGACGACAGGTGAGGTCGCCGCGCACTTCGCCGAGGTCTACGGCACCCACGTCTCCAAGGACACCATCAGCCCGATCACCGAGAAGGTCACCGCGGAGATGGCCGAGTGGCAGACCCGTCCCCTGGACAGCGTCTACCCGGTGATCTTCATCGACGCGATTCAAGAGTCAAGGTCCGCGACGGCGCGGTGACGAACAAACCGTTCTACGTGGTCATCGGCGTCACCACTCGCGGGGAGCGCGACATCCTGGGGATCTGGGCCGGTGACGGCGGCGAGGGCGCGAAGTACTGGCTGAACGTGCTGACAGGGATCAAGAACCGCGGCGTCGCGGACGTGTGCATCGCGGTCTGCGACGGCCTCAAGGGGCTGCCCGAGGCGATCACCACTGTCTGGGAACTCGCGCAGGTGCAGACGTGTGTGGTCCACCTGATCCGCAACACCTTCCGCTACGCCGCCCGCCAGGACTGGGACGCCGTCGCCCGAGACCTGAGGCCGATCTACACGGCGGTGAACGCCGAGCAGGCCGCGGTGCGGATGGACGACTTCGCCGACACGTGGGCCAGCAAGTACCCGGCGGCGGTCAAGCTCTGGCGCAACGCCTGGCCCGAGTTCGTCCCGTTCCTGGACTACGACGTGGAGATCCGCAAGATCATCTCCCGCGACGAACGCGATCGAGAACCTGAACGCCCGCTACCGGCGCGCGGTCCGGGCCCGGGGGCGCTTCCCGAACGAGGCCGCCGCGCTCAAGTGCCTCTACCTGGTGACCCGTGCGCTGGACCCCACCGGCCGGGGACGGGCACGATGGGTCATCCGATGGAAGGCCGCGCTCAACGCGTTCGCCATCACCTTCGACGGGCGCATCAACCCCTCGATCAACTAAGACGCCAGATGGCACTCACACCGAAGATCGGACAGTCCCTGAGCACCGGGGGGAAGGACGGCGAGATGCCCGCCACGCAGAAGACCGAGAACGAGTCCGGCGGGTTCACCGCCGAGGAACGCGCGGCGATGAAGGAGCGCGCCGCCGAGCTACGCGCGGAGGG
>CAZTJX010000245.1:2245-2651 GCA_964613755.1 uncultured Demequinaceae bacterium
CTCGAACCTCTGAAGAACGCCGGGCCCCACCCACCGTTCAACTGACACTCCCGAACGAGGGTGGGGCCAACATTCGCGACGACACACCGCACCCACCCAGCGGGATGATCACCACCCCCAGCCGGGGCCAACATTCATGCAGAACGACGGCCGAAGTGGGGCCAGATCAGGTGACCACACTCACGAGGGACTGTTCGAAGCCCAGATGCCACCCTCCTCTCCAGCCTCATGACATTTTTGTTTGCACTTCTGTCGTGAGACGCAACAGCGCGCTACGCTGGGCCACATCACGCAACCACACGGGGAGCACAACCGACAGGAGTACAGAGATGGCTACATACGAAGCTATGAAGAAGCGGATCAAGGACGCAGGGGGCGTCGGCACAGCGACACTGGGCGAGCTCCG
>CAZTJX010000246.1:0-2621 GCA_964613755.1 uncultured Demequinaceae bacterium
CGAGAGGCTCCGCGTATACGCAGAGAAGACGGCTCCGGTGACCGCATTCTATGAGGGCAAGGGCCTCCTGGTGCGTGTGGATGGTATGGGCGAGATCGACGACGTCACCGAGCGAATTCTGGCGGCGGTCGAGGGTCGTTAGGCGCCGTGTCCCGCGATCGGATCCAATACAAGTCGCGGGAGCAGATGCGCCTCATGGCGCACGCGGGCACGGTCGTCGAGGAGGCACTCGCGGCGGCAGCCGCTGGCGTCCTGGCGGGCGCGACGACGAGGGAACTCGACGCCGCCGCCGCCACCGTTATCGGCGCCCATGGAGCTACTCCCAGTTTCCTGGGCTACCACGGGTTCCCGGCCACGATCTGCGTCTCCGTGAACGACGAGGTCGTCCACGGAATACCCGGAAGCAGGATTCTCCAGGAAGGCGACGTCGTCTCCATCGACTGCGGAGCGATCGTGGACGGCTGGCACGGTGATGCGGCGGTGAGCCTGATCGTCGGCGAGCCGAAGAGCCCGGAAGACGTCGCGCTCGTTGAGGCGACTCGTGAGGCGCTCTGGGATGGCATTGCCGCTCTCGCGACGGCGAGCACCATCGCGGATGTCTCGGCTGCGATTGAGGCAGCGGCCACAGGGGCTGGCCTCGTGCCGGTGGAGGGCTACGTGGGCCACGGAATTGGCACGGAGATGCATCAGGACCCTGAGGTACCGAACGAGCGTCTCCGAGGCAGGGAACCGCGCGTCCGGCCCGGATTGTGCATTGCGATTGAGCCCATGCTCACGGACGGAAGCAGGGACACGGTGGTAGGCGATGACGGCTGGACCGTGACGACCACGGACGGCTCGCGCGCTGCGCATTGGGAGCACTCCGTCGGACTGCACGACGGGGGCATCTGGGTGCTCACGCGTTCGGATGGCGGGGCCGCCGAGCTCGCCGCTCGGGGAATCGTACCGGTCGCGCCCTAGCGCCGCAGGATCGTGAGGCACGAATGTGCCCCATGCCACTCACCTTCATCCAGCGTTAACTCGGCGGCCACGGAGCCGCAATCTCGACACCTTACAGTCGTGGTGAGACGACGGGGCCGGCATCCTCGTCGGCCCTCGGGAGAGGGCGAACCATGGCCAGGGGATTCGCGTACGCAGACGGAGCGAGCGGCAAGTTCGGGCAGACGAGTCGACCGAAAACGCGTCGTGCGAGTCTCGTCATGCACGCGCAGTCACGTAAGGCGCTCGTCCGGGAGACCATCGCGCGGAGGTCGGACTGTGCGATCGGCCTCATGGTGACCCTGGCGCATGGCTCCTCGGAGGACATCCATGCCGCTATCGCGGGCAACTCCGTGGCAACTCGCGCGATCCTTGAGCACCTCTCGACCGATCGAAGCGCTCGAATACCGCGCCTCGGATCAGGCAACGCTCCGGCCGACGCGCACGGCCCCCATTCGCGGGTTTCGCATCCCGCCTCGCGAGCCCAGAGTCACACCTCCAGGAAAGGAATGCCGTCATGGCGCTCTTGAAGACCTCGCTTCGCTCCTACTCTGACGACGTCGCGCGCGCTCTCGACCCCTCCGTCCGCGGCGCCGAGCTCGTCGTGCTCGCCGCACATCGAGATCTTGGCGTTCGTGCGGCCGTCGCGTCGCGGATCGACGCCCCCATGGCGTCTCTCATCTCGCTTGCGCACGAGTCGGATCTGCGGATCCTCTCCGCGCTCGTCGATAACCCCACGAGTCCTCCGTGGGTGATTCGCTCGTTGGCGAATGCGCGGCGCACGGACATCGCCGAACGCGCCATGGCACGCCTTCGGCTGATGGACACGCACGCGTGACCGCCGGGACGTTCTCTTCGGCTCTAAGTCGCGGGCTGGGGGAGCATCGAGGGGCCTCCAATCGTTCCCGATGTGCTGGTAGTGCTGAGGGGACCTGTGACAGGTCCCACTTCTATGGATCTGTCTATTTCGTCACAAAGGCTCGGCTAAAAAGGCCGGCGAACTTACGATGGAAAGTGGACGGATTCGGATGGAAGGTGGATGGACTCATGGCACTTGGAATGTCCCCAGCGAAGCGCACGACGGATGATGTTGCGCGCGCTCTTGACCCAAGCGTGACGGGTGTGGACCTATTGCCGCTCGCCGTTCATCGCGATCCCGCCGTGCGTGTCGCTGTCGCCTCGCGCACCGACTGTCCGATGGGCGCTCTCCTCGCGCTGGGTCACGACCGCAACAACGACGTACTCGCGGCGCTCGTGCGAAATGCGCGCGCGCCAGAGACGCTCATTCGCCAACTTGCCGAACACAAGAAGCCGGAGATCCGCGACGCGGCTCTCATGCGGCTGAAGAGGGCCTTCCGCTAGAAGACCCACTCCTCCCATCTGCGCGTCGGCCCTCGGTCGACGCGCAGTTGAGTTTAGGCCCGGGCGTGCCGTATAGTTGCGGGTCGGGCGTTTTCGCGCGCCCCGCCCTGTCAACCGACGTTAGTGGAGTCAATGGCCAAGAAGGATGGCGTCATCGAGATTGAGGGCACCGTAGTTGAGGCACTTCCGAATGCATCGTTCCGTGTGGAACTTGCGAATGGTCACCTCGTCCTCGCCCATATCTCGGGCAAGATGCGCCAGCACTACATCCGGATCCTCCC
>CAZTJX010000247.1:0-2576 GCA_964613755.1 uncultured Demequinaceae bacterium
GATGACCCCGCGCGCGTGGCCGTGGCGCCTCGCCGCGCGCGAAGGCTTCGAGACGGCCATCACGGGGCGTTGGACGACCCTGCTCGTCATGGTGATGGTCGCGTGGGCGTGTGCGATTCCCGGAGCCGCCGACGCCGTGGGTGTCACCCGGGTCGTCGAGGGCGAACGCGCCTGGCTCGACGCGGGCGGGCGCGTCCTTGTCGTCACGGGCGCGCGTGACGCCTTGGGCCAAACGAACCCGATCCCGGCGGCCGCATGCGACGCTCTGTCGCGCGTCGACGGAATCGACGCGTCGTTCGCCCTCAAGCGCACATCCGCCGTGGGAAGCCTCTTGTACATCCCCGAAGGGCGCGTGAGCCTCTACGAGGTGACGCCGGGGGCGTTTGCGTTCCTCGGTGCGCAACCGGCGCCCGCCGGAAGCGTTCTCGCGACCCAAGGCTTCGTCGACCGCACAGGCATTGCTAGCGGCGACGAGGTCCGCGTCACGCGCCGCGCCGGAGCCGATTCCAACCCGGCGACCTCGGATCCGCTCACGGTGGCCGTTGTCAACTCCGCCGTTCTAGGTGAGGAGTACTCGGGCTCCCTCCTGCTGCCCTACACGCCGTCGCCATCCGACGCTACGGCGGACTTGTGTTACGTCCGCACGGACACGGCCCACTATTCTGCGGCGGCGTCAGCGCTTGGCGTGTGGCTCGAACACGGGGGCAAGCCCGCAGTCGCCAACCCCCGCTTGTACTCCGGTGACTTCATCGTGGACTACACCCGCACATACGAGGATCGGCCGCTCCGGTGGGTATGGGTTCCGACCGCCATGATCCTCGCGCTCCTGTGGGGAGTGATCCAGTGGTTCCGCCGGGGCCAGGTCGCCATCTACGCGACGTTCGGCGCGCGGCCCCATTCGCGGCTGATCATGCAGGCCACGGAATGGGGCGTGCTCGCCGCGGCGGGCGCCGTGTGGGGCTGGTCTATCGGGGTCGTCGCAGCGATCACGTTCGGCGCTCGAGCGACCCAGGCCCTCCACCTGGTGACCTATCACGCGGGTCTCGCCCTGCTCGCGGCCACGTCGGCGGTGATCCTGATCGGGCTTCGCCCCACGGGAACGCTGCTAGACGCCCTCAAAGACCGCTAGGCCTGCCGTAGGAATTCAAACTGGTGGCCAACTTCGTTGGCAGAATGGCCAACTAGTGGCCAAGTAGTTTGGTAAATGGCCAACTATCTTGGCGTCCTACAACTCCCTGTAGGAATTCAATCTAGGTGGCCAAATCTCTCGCTCGTGGTTGGCCAGAACCGATACCTCTGAAGACGCCGACGTCAAACTAGTTGGCCACGACGACAGCGGCTCATCGGGTGAACCGCCTATCGACGACTGCACAATTGGAGACGTGGCTATCCCTACGTCTGTATTTGGCGACGCGAAGCGCACCGACTCGAGGCCGTCGCGGCACATGGAATCAACGTACGCCTTCCTGCGCCGCGCCTCCGGTCCAGTCTGGGACCAGTGCCGGACGCTCGTCGATGAGTGGGTAGCCGAATACCCGGCCGAAAACCGCGAGACTCTGACTTCCCGATTGCGTACCGGCGATGACCGAGACTTCACCTCGGCCTTCTGGGAACTCTATCTACACGAGACGTATCGACGCGATGGCTGGACGATCGAGGTGGAACCGGAGGTTCCCGGAGCTACGACCCGTCCGGACTTCCTCGTCTCCAAGGACGCCGTCAACTACTACGTCGAAGCCCGATGCACATTCGAAGTAGGCGAGAGCGGCGGCGAGTACGCAAGACTTCATGGGGTCTATGACGCTCTCGACGACATGAAGAGTGGGGCGTTCCATCTCGCAGTTACAGTGGTGCGCATCGGATCTCGGACACCATCGACGAAACACCTAAGGGGCGAACTCGAATCCTGGCTCGCGCAGCTCGATCCCGACGCCGGCGACTACAACCCCAGAGACGATCGACCTGAACATAGGTACGAGTGGAACCAGGACGACTGGCGCCTCGTGTTCCACCCTGTGCCACGTAGAGCCGCCGTGCGTGACATGCCAGCCGAGCGAGTACTCGGAATCTTCCGTCCGGTATCCGCTTCCGTCATTGACGACGTTACGCCGCTACGAGATGCGCTCCGAGAAAAGGGCTCGAAGTACGGGACACTCGCCCATCCGCTCGTCCTTGCCATCAACATCGGCAGTGGATACCACGACGAGTTCGATACCGAACAGGCGCTTTACGGCAGGGTCGGCTTTAAGCTGAACGACGAGGATCCGACGTCAGACGTCGAGCCCTTCCTTACAGAGCCCGGGTATTGGGGTGACCCCGGGCGTCCAGCGCACGCGAATGTCTCGGGCGCGCTCATCGCCGAGGGACTCCACTATGGGCGCGTCGCCCAGTACGCGCCGACGTTCTGGGCCCATCCATGGGCGAACGAGCCGATCGAACCTCTTCCTATTTGGCGCCTCGCTCCATCGGCGACCGGTGATCTAGACTACAGAGAGCCGTCCCTCCCCATCTACAGGCACTTCTCACTTCCGCCGGACTGGCCGAGTCCAGGTGGTTTCCCAGAGGAACACCTTGGC
>CAZTJX010000248.1:0-784 GCA_964613755.1 uncultured Demequinaceae bacterium
CATCCATCGTTACGCGGTAGACGACGTTGGGAGCGGTCGAGATGAGGTCAAGGCCAAACTCGCGCTCCAGGCGTTCGCGGACGATCTCGAGGTGCAACAGACCGAGGTAGCCGCAACGGAAGCCGAATCCAAGCGCGACGGAGTTCTCCGGCTCGTACACCAAGGCCGCGTCGTTGAGCTTAAGCCGGTCGAGGGCGTCCCTCAGGATGGGGAAGTCGCTCCCGTCGAGGGGAAACAGTCCCGAGAAGACCATCGGGCGGGGGTCACGGACAGCGCCGATGGGCTGCTTCGCCGGGTGCGACGCGTTGGTCACGGTGTCGCCGACGCGGGACTGGCGGACGTCCTTCACCCCTGTAATGAGGTACCCGACCTCTCCGACACCAAGGCCCTTCGTGGCGACGGGCTCAGGTGAGATGACCCCGATCTCGAGGAGCTCATGCGTGGCCCGGGTAGACATCATGACGATCTTCTCTCGCGGGCTGAGGTGCCCGTCGACCACGCGGACGTAGGTCACCACGCCGCGGTAGGTGTCGTAGACCGAGTCGAAGATGATGGCACGCGTCGGAGCCTTCGGGTCGCCGACGGGTGCCGGAACGTCACGGACAATCCGATCGAGGAGCTCGGTGACGCCATCACCCGTCTTGCCACTCACCCGCACGACGTCGTCCGGGTCGCAACCGACAAGGCCGGCGAGCTCGGCGGCGTGTCGATCGGGTTCCGCCGCGGGGAGGTCGATCTTGTTGAGAACCGGAACGATGACGAGGTCGTTCTCCATCGCGAGGTA
>CAZTJX010000248.1:794-2528 GCA_964613755.1 uncultured Demequinaceae bacterium
GTACAGGTTGGCGAGCGTCTGTGCCTCGATCCCCTGTGCGGCGTCGACGAGCAGGATCGCGCCCTCGCATGCGGCGAGGCTCCGAGATACCTCGTATGTGAAGTCCACGTGGCCTGGGGTGTCGATCATGTTGAGGGCGAAGGCCTCGCCTTTGACCATCCACGGTAGGCGCACGGCCTGGGACTTGATGGTGATCCCGCGCTCGCGTTCGATGTCCATCCGGTCGAGGTATTGCGCGCGCATGTCCCGCGAACTCACGACGCCCGTCAGTCCAAGCATTCGATCGGCGAGGGTGGACTTGCCGTGGTCGATGTGGGCGATGATGCAGAAGTTGCGGATCGCCGAGGGAAGCGTCGAGGCGGGCTCGATGCGGGGATCGGAGGTCACGGAAGTGCAGGGTCCTCTCGGCGGGGGTCGACGTCGCTAATCGTCCCACGGATTGGCGGGTGACCGGTGTCGCGTGAGGCCAATCACAGCATTCCGCCCATGTGGGGCGATCCGCCCTCAAGTCTGGCACTCTGGAGCATGAATGGAGGTGTCGATTCATGGACGACGACACGGGCCTCTTCCGCGCGACGTTCCACGACTCGCCGATCGGCATCGCGATCCTCGACGAGGTCGGGCACTATCAGGAAGTCAACCGGGCCTTCGCGAACATCCTCGGACTCGAACCGGAGGACGTGGTCTCACGCAACTTCGCGGAGTTCACCCACCCCGCCGACCTTCCCCGGGACATCGAGTTGCTGAGCCAGCTCGCCCGCAAGGACTTCCCGTACTACGTGACCCAAAAGCGATACCTCACGAGCTCCGGCGACATCGCCTGGGTCCGCATCACGGTGACGAGGATTGAGGACGCGGTCAGGACGTCGTCTCACCACTTCATCGCGCAGATCGAGGACGTCACCGAGGTCCGCAACGCCCGCGAGGCGCTCGAGCAGCGCGCGCTGTACGACACGCTCACCGGTCTCGCCAACCGAGACTTGCTCATGGATCGGATCACAGCGGGCCTCGCGAGCCACGCGGACCGCGACACGACCGTCGCCATCATCTTCCTCGACGTTGACGACTTCAAGATGGTCAACGACTCTCTCGGCCACGACGCGGGCGATCACCTGCTCGCGGTTCTGGCTCAACGAATCCAGGGGGCGGTCCGTCGAGGAGACACGGTCGCTCGCCTCGGTGGTGACGAGTTTGTGGTGTTGCTCGAGGGCGTCCGCGGGCTCGAGGAGGCCGAGGCCCTCGCCTCCGTGATCACGCGTTCCGCTCAGCGGCCGGTCACGATCTCCGACCACGAAGTCGTGCCGACGGTCAGCGCGGGACTCGTGGTCGGCGGAGCGGATTCGACGGCCGAGAGCCTCCTGCGCGATGCCGACACGGCGATGTACTCCGCGAAGCAATCCGGACACGCGCGGCTCAAGATCTACGACACCAAGCTGCGTGAGATCGCCGTCACCAAGTTGGAGATCGAGGAGGACCTTCGCAAGGCGCTCCGCGAGGGCGAGTTGCGTGTCGTATATCAACCCGTCGTCGACCTCGAGTCCCGCGAGGTCGTGGGATACGAGGCCCTGGTGCGGTGGAGCCATCCCCTCCGCGGCGAGTTGATGCCCGAGGAATTCATCGCGATCGCCGAGCAGGCCAATCTCGTGGTACCCATCGGCTCTCTCGTCGCGCACGAGGCATGCGACTTCCTCGCGCGCCATCTCTGCAAGTGGGTGCCGAAGCTGCAGACACGCT
>CAZTJX010000249.1:0-2520 GCA_964613755.1 uncultured Demequinaceae bacterium
GCCGCCACCACCTCCAGAGACGCCGCCACCACCGGAGGAGAAGCCAGAACCCCCACTCGATCCCGGGGTCGGGGCGCTGATGGCGCTCCCCGTGAAGGAGACGAAGTTGTCCATCGTTCTTCCGAAGTTGTGGTGCGTCGCCCAGAAGGCACCGTAGGCCTGGCCGCCGTACCAGGTCGGCTCCGCGAGTGCATGACCCTGTGCGGCAAGCTTCTCGAACGTCGCCGACCACTTGTCGGCCACCCCGAACGCGATGGCGAAGGGTAGGTACATGCTGAAGATGTCGCGCCCCTCCTCGAACCGCAATTTGTTGCCGTCGGCGGTACTCAGGAAGAGTTCGAATCCCCGCGCCTGCGCCAGCACGCGGGTCCCCTCGGCCTTGCGAGCCGGCGCTAGCCCAATGGTCGCAATGACCATGATGCCGACGAGAGCGATCGGTAGCGGTATCAGCGCCCAGGGTCCCGCAATCCCCGTCACGATGGTCAGCACGATGCCCAGGACGAGGATGCCGAATCCGGCCCCTCCCCAGGCGAGGCGTGCGGACTGCGGGTTGCCGCGGAACCACCCGAGCTTGGTGACGTCCTTGTACATCTGCGACTGGACCTTCGCGAGCGTCGAGGCGAACGTCGTCTTGATCGACGAGAGCGTGACCGAGTCGGTGCTACCCAGGAGCGCGTTGAACAGGGTGGCCTCGTATTCGACCATCGCGCCGTCGGCCTCGCGCAACTTGACGAGCGTATAATCCGTCTTCTTCTTTCCTGGATCGACGGGGTCGATCCGCAAGTAGCCGCGCACGGCGAGGTCGACGATGGTCGCCGTCACGTCGCGAGTGTCCGCCTTCTCGTCGATCAGCGTCCCCAGTTGCCCGGGCCGGAGCCCCGGCGGGGGTTGGAACTGTACGGCGACCGGAGATGTGTAGTCGCGCTTGACGATGCGCGCGTCGTCAACCGACCCGGCCGTGAATCCCGGTGCGAGACCCGGGGTAAGTCCGGCGTACTGCTCGTCTCTCGCCTTGCCTCGGATGGCTCGCGACAGGAGGAGAATCCCGGCGCCGAGGAGCGCGAGGAAGCCCCCGCCGGTCACGGGGGTGAGCGAGAACGCATAGAGAAATTCGTTACTGGTCCGGACGATCGGGGTGGTGTCGAACGATCCGGGAGGGAAGGCGACGGCGACCGACATCCCCGTGTACGCGCGAACGTGATCCTGAGTGAAGGTGGCGACGCCATCGACGAGGGTGGCGGACGTGCACGTTGCTGTACTTCCGTAGCCTCCTGCGAAGCACCGAACATCGGTGGCCTGAGCGTCGCCCTTGACGATGATCGTGACGTTGTCGATCGGAATGGTCCAGTCTCGGCCGATGACGTTCCAGTAGAACTCATCGAGGACCGGCTTGTCGTCGGCCGGTGCGACGCTCGAATCGAGTTCGGACGCCATCGTCTCGTTGAGGGTCCCCTTGATCGTGTACGTCAGTACGTATTCGTGTACGCCTTCGATACCGTCGATGTTCTTGTCGCCGATCTTGATCTCAATCCAGCCATTCGAGTCCGAGACGTAGGTCTTCGCCGGCGCCCCCGTCGGGCTTGACGCGCGGATATTCGAGATCGGATAGAAGCGGTCGTTCCTGCTGTCGTACGGCATCCGCGTCGGATAGGTGACGTACGGGCCGTGCCCGGGCTCGAGGTTGAAGTTGAAGAGGAAGTCGATCGTGACGTCCGTGGAGCCATCGGCATGAATGTCGTACGTTGCCGTGTACTCGTCGATCGAACGCGTCAAGTAGTCACTCTCGGTGACGGTCCGGGCGCTCGCGGCGCTAGGAACGGCAAGAATGAGGACGACGGAGAGAAGGAGCCCAAGTTTTCTCATGGGCCCATCATGCCGCGACTAGCGCCCTTTTCGCAGACTCATCGCACTCTGGGCCTCGCGGTTGTCCTGCTGCTCACGCAGCGTCGCGCGCTTGTCGTAGAGCTTCTTGCCTCGCGCAATCCCGATCTCGACCTTCGCCTTCCCCTTAACGAAGTAGAGCCGCAGGGGCACGACGGTGTGGCCCTTGTCCCGTGTCCCGTCGGCGATTCGATCGATCTCTTCCGCGTGGAGCAGGAGCTTGCGCTTACGCCGGGGCGTGTGGTTGGTCCACGTACCCTCGGTGTACTCGGGGATGTGTACGCCCTCGAGCCACGCCTCCCCCTTGTCAACACTCACGAAACCATCGGCGAGCGACGCCCTACCCTGGCGCAGTGATTTGACCTCGGTGCCGGTAAGGACAATCCCCGCCTCGAAGACATCGTCGATGAAGTAGTCGTGGCGCGCTTTGCGATTACTCGCGACGACCTTCTGCTCGGCCACAACTCACCTCCCGTTATCCCAGGTTCCCGCCGGGATTCAAGGGTAACGGGCCTAGAGGACGCTCATGGGGTTGATGTGATTGCCGTTCTTGTATATCTCGAAGTGGAGGTGGCACGCCGTCGAGGATCCCGTCGTTCCGGAGAACGCAATGACGTCTCCGCGAAGGACCAGTTGCCC
>CAZTJX010000250.1:0-2517 GCA_964613755.1 uncultured Demequinaceae bacterium
TGAACGGGATGGGCCCGGTCGACGTCGTGTTATTCGAGCGAATGGGCGAGCCCTCGGCGCGGAGCTTGGTCACCGACAGGCCGATGCCGCCCGTCCCCTTGGTGAGCCACATGACGTCGCCGACGGTCTTGGCGATGTGGTCCATGTCGTCCTCCATCTGCATGACGAAGCAGTTGGAGAGCTGGGGGTACGACGTTCCGGCGTTGACGAGGGTGGAGCCGGCGGGCAGGTAGTCGAGGTTCGAGATCTTGTCGTAGAACTTGATGGCCATCTCGGTGGGGTTGGGCTCGTTGAGCGACAGTCCCATGGCGACGCGCATCCAGAAGTACTGGGGCACCTCGAGCGGCCGTCCGTTGCGCCCGTTGATCATGTAGCGGTTGCGCATGGTGACGGTGCCGATGTACTTGAGCTGGTCGTCGCGGCTGTGGTCGATCGCGGCCGCGAGGGCGTCCAGGTCGAAGAGCGTGACGAGGTGCGTGTCGAGGAGTCCCTCCTCGACGCCGTCGCGGATGTAGCCGGGGAATCGAGCCTGGTGGAGCAGGGCGAGCTCAAGGTCGGACTCGTAGTTGCCGAGGACGCGCTTGGCGATCACCTTGCGCAGCAGGCGCGCGGCGATGACGTCGAAGTCCGGATCCTCCTTGACATTCTGAACGGCCACGCTGATGGCGGCCTCATCGAGCTGCTCCGTCGTGATGCCGTCGAAGAGGGTGATCGCCAATTCGGATGCCACCTGGGTGACCTTGGATACCTTGTCCTCCAAGCCCTCGGCCGCGCGTTCGATTGCTCGGTTGATGCGGTCGGCGTTGTACGGCTCGCGCGACCCGTCGCGCTTGGTGACCTGGATTCCCGTGAAGTGCGGAGCGGTCTCGCTGGCCTCTGGGTTCCGAATGGGTTCGGTGATCGTCACTGCTCTCCCCTTGCTCGTCTCTTCGCGCTCGCCGCACTGGCCTACGCGGCCATACCGGGCGCGCTTACTGACATCTCCCTGACGGTACACATAAGGGCTACCTCACCGCAACATCTTGTGGCGTGTCGCGGAAATGACACTACATCTTGCGATGACGGTGGACCCGGTTGTGGACAGCATGTGGATAACATCCCGATCCTGTGGATGATTCCATCATCTCGCGCGGCTCCGACACCGGCCTCGCCGCCCGGCACCGTTTGGCGCGTCGCTTGCGAGCCCAGTCTTGGGGGCGGATGCGTCCGACGTCGCGGAAGCGCATGCCCACAACCTCGCACCCCGGATAGCCTGGGCGCATGGCGACCGGAGCGTACGACGACGCAATGCGCGAGGCCCTCGTCGAGGCCTCGCTCGCCCTCGACGACGGTGACGTCCCCGTCGGTGCGGTGGTACTCGATCCCACCGGAGCCGTCGTCGGCCGGGGCCACAATCGCCGCGAGGCCGCGCACGACCCCACGGCCCACGCCGAGATCCTCGCCCTCCGCGAGGCCGCAACCGCACAGAAGACGTGGCGCCTCGACGACCATACCCTCGTCGTCACCCTCGAGCCGTGCGCGATGTGCGCTGGCGCGATCCTCCAGGCCCGCGTCGCGCGTCTCGTCTTCGGTGCGTGGGACGACAAGGCTGGCGCGGCCGGATCGCGCTGGGACCTGGTGCGCGACGCCCGCGGGGCTGCCCCCGTCGAGGTCATCGCTGGTGTGCTTGTGGACGAGTGCGCGGTGCCGCTCGCATCGTTTTTCGCCTCGCGACGCGACTAGTACCGCCTCGATCGTCGCCAACCGTTTGTGGAGGGTCTCCCGCGCCCTGTATCGTCGTCCGCGGTGCCGTGTCCGAGCGGCCTAAGGAGCACGCCTCGAAAGCGTGTGTGGGTGAAAGTCCACCGTGAGTTCGAATCTCACCGGCACCGCCAGTCAGGCCCGGCCCGCGTCGCACGACGCCCGTCGGGCCTCCGGCGTCTTCGGGTCTACTGTGCGATCGAACTAGCGACGGCAGCGACCATGAAGGCCACGACAAGCACGCCAATTCCGATGAGGGAATAGCCGATCGCGAGGGCAGCCTTGGCAAGGCCAGCACCCGGCTCCCCCGTGCGCCGAATGGTCGCAAGCGCATGGTGGCCGACGATGACGGCCGCGATATCCACAACCGGAGTAAGAACGAGGCCGAGTAGCGCTAGGACGAACGCGACCGTCGCGGAACTGTTCGTCGCCACCGGCGCCACGGGACCGGTAGGGGCGGGGGCGGGGCTTGAATACCCCGGATACGTCGCGGACTGCTGTGGCGGACCGTACGAGGTCGCAGGCGGCGGTTGAGGAGGGCCCGGTTGCTGGTAAGGGTCCGGCGGCTGGGAGGGATCCGGTTGCTGGAAAGGATCCGGCGGAAGGTACGGGTCCTGACTCGGGGGGGGCGGAAGGGTCACGGCGCGCCTAGGGAGTGGGAGTCGCCGTCGGGGAGGCCGACGCGAATGGATTCGCAGGAACGGTCCGCGGCGCAGGCTCCGGCTCGATGAGTCGCGCGTTCTCGCAGGCGGCCGGGGCCGAGAGGGGCAACGTCGG
>CAZTJX010000251.1:0-2481 GCA_964613755.1 uncultured Demequinaceae bacterium
GATCTCGGAGGGTCACCTCTAGTCCAAGGGTGCGCCGTGCGGTATAGCTCGGGTGTCCAGCCAGCGGGGCGGACCGGTGAGTGTTCGATGGCTGCGAACCAGCCGCAACCATCAGATCTACTCCAACTCCTTCGTGCGACATCCAGGTCCCAGGGTTCGATCCGGGCCGGAAGCCGGAGGCCTCCAGCGAGGTGCCGATGTCGGGCGTGGTGGCGAGGAGATCAGGGTCGATCGCGAAGTCGCTGTCCGTTGTGTAGGGGGGCTGGGCGACGCCCGCTGGGGCGTGGGCGTAGACCGCTTGAGCGCCTACGAGCACGAGCGCGTTGAGGTGCGGATTGAGCGTCTCCAGGACATCGAGCAGGACCTTGCGGGCGGCAACATACTCGGGTGCTACTTGGGGGTTGGCATCCACACCCCCACCACCTTCGCGAGCATCTGGGCGAGTTCCTCGCCGACGGCCGCGTGCCGGCCAGGCGTGGAGAGCAGGTCGCCGACGGCGCGCCATGGCACGACTTGGTGTTCCGCGGCGATTCCCGACGTTGTTTCGCGACCGGGGCGGAAGAGATCGGACTCGGCCACCCAGATACTCCCGCGGCGGGGATCCGGGGAGAGGTCCGCCTCTCGGACGAGCGACGGGATGTCGTCCGTGTACAGCCACACGTCCGAAGCTGGCAAGGGGGACACCTGCTTCTGGAGCGCGAACCACGCGGACGCCACGCGCAGCCCCGTGAACGCGTAGCCGACGCCCGACTTCTTGATCCGATCGACCGCCGCCTCGTCGCCGAGGCGCGAGTAGTACCGTTTCGCGCCAAACGTCTTCGCGAACCGATAGTCCTCGGCCCATCGCCTCGCAACGTCGACCCGGTCCGTCAGGACGATTGGGCCGCCACCCGTGGCCTCAAGGAAGTTCTCCTCGCGCAGGAGCGCGACTACGCGGCTGACCGTCCCTAGGCCGACCTTGGTCCAACGTGCGAGGTCGCGAACCGATGTCCCACCGCCGTCGGTGAGAAGGCGCACCATGACTTCGGACGTTGCTCGCCCCTTGAGCGTAGCGAGGGGTCTTGGCTCTGCGGCGGGGGAGGGATCCCGCTCGGCTCCGGCGCTGCGGATGTGAAGAAAGGGCTCGCGGCAGAACAGCAGCAGGTTCCCCGTCGCGTCCCAATAGGACCAACCGAGTTCCTCAAGACGTGCTCGAGTACCTGGCGAAAGAAACGGGGCGATAAACACGGGAATCGATCGGTCCGCGTGCGGTAACTGCTCGAGAGGAAGGGGAAAGCCTGCGAGGTTCTTGGCGGCGAGATTGACTTCGAGGTTAAGAGTGAACGGCCTGCCGCCAATCGACCACTCGACTCTCGCGTCAACGCGTCGGTCGCCGACACCGTGCTCCCACGTCGGAAGGGAGACCGAGTTCCCCACTCCGCGCGGCGTCACGTAGTGCAATGCGTTCATGAACCGATCCACGAGGTCATGTGTTCCGAATACTGTACTGTTCCGCATAATGTGGAACATACCTGAACATGGAACGCTCGTCAACCTTCGCGCCCGCCTCTTCCGCATCGTTCTTTACGTAGGGTACCCATTCCGTATCTTGCGAGTCCTGAGGTGAGGGTAGTTGGGTTGCCTGCAGGCGCTCCAGCCCCTAGCGCGATCTGTGGAGAGACCCCGCACGGCTCGCGACCCGTGGACGTCATGGTGCGCGCCCTGCGCGTCGGCGCCAGGTCGCGCTACGGTGAGGCATGGCCGAACGTGTCGATGAGTCCCATGTAGAAGCGGCCGCGCTTGCGTGGTTGAGCGAGGCCGGGTGGGCGCTTGGCTTCGGGCCAGACATCGCGCCCGATATGCCCGGTGCGGAGCGCACCGAATTCGGAGAGGTCGTGCTCGCGGGGCATCTTCGCGCGGCGCTTGAGCGCCTCAACCCTGGCCTCCCGGCGTCGGCGGTCGAGGGCGTCTTTCGCAAACTGACTCACCCCGAAGGCCCCGATCTCGTCACCCGCAACCGCGCCGTCCATCGCATGCTCGTGCGTGGCGTGACCGTCGAGTACTGCACCGGCGACGGGAACATTCGCGGCGCCCAGGCGCGCGTGATCGACTTCGAAGAGCCCGCCAACAATGATTGGCTCGCCGTCAACCAGTTCGCCGTCATCGAGAACAAACACAGCCGCCGCCCCGACGTCGTCCTCTTCGTCAACGGTCTGCCGCTCGGCGTGATCGAACTCAAGAACCCCGCCGACGAGACAACCGACATCTGGGCCGCCCACCGCCAACTTGAGACCTACAAGGCCGAGATCCCCGCGCTCTTCGCCCACAACGAACTCCTCCTCATCTCCGACGGAACGTACGCCCGCGTGGGCACGCTCACCGCCGGGACCGAGTGGTTCAAGCGGTGGCGCACTGTCGAGGGCGAGGCGCTCGCCGACGCGACCGCACCCCAGCTTGAGGTGGCGCTCGCCGGGCTGTGCGCGCCGAGGCGGTTCCTCGACC
>CAZTJX010000252.1:0-2457 GCA_964613755.1 uncultured Demequinaceae bacterium
CAAGACCGCCGTCGGAAACCTCAGGGCGGCCCGGGTGGGCGAGATCATCGGCGGACTCAAGGACGCGGCGAAGACCAAGTAGTCACCGCCGACTCTCCGGCCGCGTAGGTGCGGCCACGACGACGGCTCGGCCGCTTGACGCCCACCCTCGATTGGCTAGGGTGAGGGCGGCTGGGGAGACCGTCCGAAGGAGGAGAGATGAGTCGCGTGATCGAGGGCTTTGAGGCCCTCATGGTCCTGGCGTTGGCTGTCGTGTTTGGAGACGCTGTCGGCCAACTGAGAGAGAAGTCGAAGAACGTCACGGCATACATGTACCGGGGGAGCCGCGTCGCCCTGGTCTCCGCCGCGGCGCTCGTCCTGATCAAGTACACGTCGGACAAGGTCGTCGGGTTCATGTTTGACCGTTGGCACCTGCTGGCCTACACGGTCATCGTCGTCGTCACGGCTGGGCTGTCGTTCTGGTTCCGGAAGACGAGGACGTCAGTCCCGCTCGTGTGGGCCGCTATCATTCTCGCCTCCGGGACAGGCATCGTGCTTCACCTCTTCTGGTAGGGGCGTATTCGAAAGGTGGCCGCGCCCCGCCAGCGTCATCGCCTAGACTGGCGTGTCTGTGCGCCCGGCCGTCGCCGGGTAGAACGGAGTCACTGGAATGGAACTCGCGATCAAGCTCGTCCTGATCTTGCACTTCGTCGGCTTGTCGATGCTGCTCGGAGGCACGCTCTACCAGGTCCGGGAGAAGGCCAAGAACGTCGTCCGCCCGATGCTCGACGGCGCCTACACCCAACTCCTCACCGGAGTGATCCTCGTGGGCCTCCTCGAGGCCGACGACCACGAGCTGAACAACGCCAAGGTCGGCGTCAAGCTGACCATCGCCCTCGTGATCACCGTGCTCGCGGTCATGAACCGCAAGAAGCGCACCAACAACATGCCGGTGTGGGGAATGATCCTCATCCTCACGCTCGCGAACATCGCCATCGCCGTCCTCTGGTAGCCCTTCGGCGTCCATGAGCGGCGCGGCAGGACCGCCGCGTCGTCGCCTCCGCATAGGCTGACGTCGTGGCATCCTCCGACTACTCCGCGCGGCACCTATCCGTCCTTGAGGGCCTCGAGGCCGTCCGCAAGCGCCCCGGGATGTACGTGGGGACCACGGATTCGCGCGGGCTCATGCACTGCCTCTGGGAGATCATCGACAACTCCGTGGATGAGGCGCTCGGCGGGCACGGAAGCCGCATCGAGATCGTGCTCCATGCCGACGATTCCGTCGAGGTCCGAGACACAGGACGCGGCATCCCCGTGGACGCGGAGCCCAAGACGGGCCTCAGCGGCGTCGAGGTCGTCATGACCAAGCTCCACGCCGGCGGCAAGTTTGGCGGCGGATCGTATGTCGCCTCCGGCGGCCTCCACGGCGTCGGGGCCTCCGTCGTCAACGCCCTCAGCGAACGGCTCGACGTCTGGGTGGATCGCGACGGCGCGACGCACCACATGGCCTTCCGGCGCGGAGAGCCAGGCCTCTTCCGCGATCCGGCCTCCGGCCCGACGCCCGACGCGCCCTTCGAGCCCTTCACCAGCGAGTCTCGGCTGGAGAAGGTGGGCAAGGTTGCGAAGGCCGTCACGGGTACACGCATTCGCTACTGGGCTGATCCCCAGGTCTTCTCCAAGGCGGCGCGATTCCAGGTCGAGGATCTCCTGGCCCGGCTCCGCCAGACCGCCTACCTCGTGCCGGGCCTGACGCTCGCGTTGCGGGATGAGCGGGACCCGCTCGAGCCCGTTGAGCACGCCTTCCGGTCCGACGGGGGCGTGAGGGACTTCGTGGATCACCTCGCTCCCGACGCGGCGATCTCCGACACCTGGGAACTGCGCGGGTCGGGCACGTTCGTCGAGGCAGCACAGATCCTCACCTCGACGGGCCAGTTGCGCACGGAGGATGTCGAGCGAGAATGCCACGTCGACATCGCGCTGCGCTGGGGGACCGGCTACGACACCGTGGTGCGCAGCTTCGTCAACGTCATCGCGACGCCTCACGGGGGCACGCATCAGGCGGGCTTCGACCAGGGGCTCGCCAAGGTGGTGCGCGCGTCCGTGGCCGCCAACGCGCGCCGCCTCAAGCTGTCCGGCCGCGATGGCTTGGAGCGCATCGAGAAGGACGACATGACGGCCGGGCTCACCGCCGTCGTCACCGTACGCGTCCCGGAGCCACAGTTCGAGGGGCAGACCAAGGAGGTCCTTGGCACCGGGCCTGTGCGCGGCATCGTCGCCAAGGTGGTCGAGACGGAGCTTGCGAAGATCCTCGAGTCCTCGCGCGCCGCGACGAAGGCTCAGGCCACGGCCGTGCTCGAGAAGATCGTCAACGAGATGCAGGCGCGCGTGAGCGCCCGCAAGCAGAAGGAGATCACGAGGCGCAAGAACGCGCTTGAGACGTCGTCGCTCCCGTCCAAGCTCGCGGACTGCCGCTCGAAC
>CAZTJX010000253.1:0-2452 GCA_964613755.1 uncultured Demequinaceae bacterium
CCGGGCGTAACTACAGCGAGTACATCCAGCGGAACAAGGGCCTCGGCGAGATGGACGCCAACCCGCTCGCCGAGACGACGATGGACCCGGAGAAGCGAAGCCTCCGCCGGATCCGCGCGGACGACGCCGAGGCCGCCGAGGCCTCCTTCGAGCTGCTCATGGGCAACGACGTCGCGCCGCGCAAGGAGTTCATCGTCGCGGGGGCCGCGGGGCTCGATCACTCGCGCATCGACGCGTAGTCCTGACCCGGCGGAGCGGCTATCTTTGGACGGTTTCGTTCCCCAGCGGTACGTTGGAGCTGAACGGGGGTCAAGAGCCGATGAGACTCATTGCGGTGGCTGTCGCGGCGTCCTTCGTGCTTGCGGGTTGCGCCACGTCGCCCGTCGGGCAGGAACAGACTGAGTCTTTCGATGAGCAGATCGTGGCTGTCATCGAGGAGGCCGAGGCGGGCGGCGCGGGCGACGCCCAGTTGGCGATCCTGCGGCAGGCTCGGACCGACGGCGACCTCTCGATCGAGAGCGCACGGGCGGCGGCGAGAGCTGGCGTCGAGTGCGTGAACGATGCGGGCTCCTCCGCGTTCTATCAGGAATCGACGAGGGCTTCGGGGCTCGTCGTGCCGGGGTACAGCTCGTCGGCGAACACACCGGCGGAGATGGAGCTCGCCGACGCGTGCAGCACCCGGGAGGACTTCTGGGTCAACATGTTCTACCAGACACAGCCCAGTTCTCTCGCCGCCAACGATGTCTACCTCAATCAGCAGGCGCCTCTCGTTCGGAGTTGCTTGGAGCGAGAGGGCTACTCGGTCCCTCCCGAGGCGACGACGTTCGAACTGTTGCGCCAGGCGGCGCAGGTGCAAGAGGAAACTGACTGGGCAGTCGACTGCCTCACGGAGGCCAAGATCGACGGGTTCTAGGGAGTCGTGCGAGGAAAGGGCTCGTGGTGACGAGCAGGGGTTGGAAGGCGTGGCCACGGTTGTCCGTCGCGACGGCAATCGTGGGTTGCGTACTGCTCGCGGGGTGCGCGAGCGAGACGCAAGCGCAAGTCAATTCGAGAGCCTTTGATGAACTCATCGCGTCCATGATTCAGGAGGCTGAGGCGGGTGGTGCGGGCGACGCGCAGTTGGCTATCCTGCGCAGGGCCGAGTCGGAGGGGGAACTCTCCCTCGAAGACGTGCGCGCGGCGACGCGGGCCGCGGTCGCATGCGTGAAGGACGCGGGGTCCGACGCGTTCTACGAGGAGCACACATCCGAGTCTGGGCTCGTGGTGCCCGGGCACTCGTCCCTCGCGAACACGCCTGAGCAGGAGGCGATCGCGGACGCGTGCGATCAAGAGGAGTATTGGTGGGTCTTCGTGGTCTACACGTCGCAGCCGATCTCGCAGACGTTGCAGGATGCGTTCCTTGAGCAGCAGGCTCCGTTGGTCCGGAGCTGCCTAGAAGAGCACGGATACGCGGTCCCTCCGGACGCGACGACGCGCGAGGTGCTGCGCCAGGCCTATCAGGTGTCGATCGACACCGAGCCCCAGGTCGACTGCATCTGGAAGTTCGGGATCGAGGGGTTCTAGGGAGCCGTGCGGGCAGCGAGATCGCGGTGAGGAGCAGGCGTTGGAGGGCCTGGCCAAGGCCATCCGCAGCGACGGCAATCGTGGGCTGTGTGCTCCTGACGGGGTGCTCTACCGACTCAGGAGCGAACTCCGACTCACAGGGCGTCGCCGAGATCATCGCGGAGGCGATCGATGAGGCCGAGGCTGGGGGCGCGGGCGAGGGCCAGTTGGCGATTCTGAGGGAGGCACAGGCCAACGGCAAGGTCTCCCTTGAGGACGCCCGTGCCGCGGCGCGGGCGGGGGTAGCGTGCATCAACGATGCTGGGTCCCAGGGATTCTACGGTGAGCACACCACAGACTCGGGCATTATCTTGCCCGGGGTATCTTCCGTAGCGAACACGCCTGAAGAGGAGGCGATCGGCGACGCATGCCGCATCCAGGAGAACTTCTGGGTGAATATGGCGTACCAGATGCAGCCTTCCTCTCTGGCCGTGAAGGACGCGTATTTGGAGCGGCAGGCGCCGGTGGTCCGGAGTTGCTTGGAGCGCGAGGGCTACGCTCCTGATCCGAGCGCCACCACGATTGAACTGCTCCGCAAGGCGACGCAGGTGAAACAGGACACCGACTCGGCCGTTTGCTGTCTCGCGGAGGCCAAGATCGAGGGGTTCTAGCCAACGCGCGTGCTGTGCTGTTCGAGCGCTAGATTGGCAATGGACCGAGGGTCAATGGCACCGTGAAGGAGGTCACGGCCGAGTCCTTCGTCGTCAACACCCAGTCGGCGGGCGTCGTCACCGCGCTCGGCATCGAGCCTGGCGTCGCCCTCGTTGACGGGGCGACGGCCCTCGAGGTGGACGGGCTGCCCGTCACGGCGCACGTGGCGCCAGCTCCCCTTGTCCGCGACTTCCCCCGC
>CAZTJX010000254.1:0-2451 GCA_964613755.1 uncultured Demequinaceae bacterium
CCTTGGCGGCGCTGGCCCGCCACCCGAGACCCTGGGCGACGGGATGAACTTCGTGGGATCGCTGACCCCGCTCAAGCACGCCGTGATACTCATTCAGGACGCCTGGCTGGGCTTCGGCTGGAACGGCAAGGAGGCGCTCATCATCGGGGCGTTCTTCGTGGTATCCCTCGCACTCACGGCGATGATGCTCCGCCGGCGAGCGGCGCGCTAGCGAGCAAGAGGAAAGGCCGGGGCGCTCGCCCCGGCCTTCGTCCTTGGCCATGCTTCAACCGTGGTGCCCGAGGGGGGACTTGAACCCCCACTCCCTTTCGAGAACTAGCACCTCAAGCTAGCGCGTCTGCCATTTCCGCCACCCGGGCAGGTGGGTCACGGGGCCTGAATTTGCCTCGTAACGCGTCCGAAAGACTAGCATGGGGACGGTCCGGCGGACACTGTTCGCCGATGCTACGGGACCTCGGTCCCGATCCCTCTCACCACCCGGCCCCTACGGTGGACGATGGTGCAATACCCGGTTTCCTAGGCCTCCTGGAGTCGCCCGTGCCAAACTACGTGTACCTCTCCCTCATCCCCGAGGCGCTTATCGGTAGCATGTTGCCCCCCGAAGAATTCGGTTTGTATTTCGCCGTGGGAAGTTCCAAGCGCTCAAGCGGACAAGCCCTCTTCTTCTCGGTTGATCCCACTCAGCTCTCGGACAAGGCATTCCCCCTGAGCCAACTGGACGAACGGTGCGTCCCACACGAGGACGGCTCCCCCAAGAACTCGATCTACCTCAGCATCTACCGCACGCTCGAGCACGTGCCGACCTCCGCCCTCACTGCGCTCCACCTCGCCACGGATGACGGCCGCGTGTTGACGCTCAAGCCCGAGGCGTTCGTGCCGGACGAAGAGGTCCGCTCGCACCTCTACCAGGAGTTCTGCCCGATCACGCCACGCGTGGTCAGCCAGCTCGACCCGAGCGAGTTCGTGTCCTTCATCACGAACCCCGCACAGCCCATCAACGTGCCCCGCATCGTCTTCGCGGAGTTGACCCTTGGCGAGCTCAAGGGCGACCCCGACTCGGCGAGCATCGACAACCTGCCCTACCCGAACATCGGCCATCTGCGCGACTGTCTCCGGGATCTCAACTCCGGGCCCGGCAAGCCCACCAAGACCGTTCTGCGCCAGATGAACCAGCAAATGCTGTTCCGCACGGTCAGGAACGGATTCTTCGTCGGCGATCAGGAGGGCATTGTTGCCTTCCCGATGCCGAGTAGCGACGCGTTGGAGCGCGAACACTTCGCGTGGTGGCGCTCAGCACAAACCTCCTTTGGTCACTAGGAAAGACGGTCTGTTGTGATTTCTGTATGGTTCTGGCTTGTCCCGATTGCCTCGATCATGGCGCTCGGCGCTGCGTACTACTTCTTCAGGCAGATGATGAAGGAGTCGGAGGGCACCGCGACGATGGCACGCATCGCGCTCCATGTGCGGAACGGCGCTCTCGCGTACCTCAAGCAGCAGTACAAGATCGTGGGGATTGTCTTCGTCAGCTTGACGGCACTCTTTTGCGTCTTCGCCTACGTTTTGCACATCCAGAACCCCTGGGTCCCCTTCGCCTTCCTGACGGGTGGTATCTTCTCGGGGCTCGCGGGCTTCATCGGCATGCGAACGGCGACCTACGCCTCGGCCCGCACGGCGAACGCCGCACGCGATTCCCTGAATCATGGACTCCGCGTCGCCTTCCGAAGCGGTGCGGTTATGGGCCTCGTCGTCGTCGGTCTTGGCCTCCTCGACGTCGCGGCCTGGTTCCTCGTCCTGAGCCACTTCTACCCGATCGACTCCGCCCACAACCTCGTCGTCATCACCACCACGATGCTGACCTTCGGCATGGGCGCCGCGGTCCAGTCGCTCTTCGCACGAGTCGGCGGAGGTATCTTCACCAAGGCGGCCGACGTCGGCGCCGACCTGGTGGGCAAGGTCGAGGCGGGCATCCCCGAGGACGACGCACGCAACCCCGCGACGATCGCCGACAACGTTGGTGACAACGTGGGCGACGTGGCGGGTATGGGAGCCGACCTCTACGAGTCCTACGTCGGGGTGATCCTCGCCTCGGCCGCGCTGGGCGCCGCCGCTTACTTCCAGGACGGCGCGGACATCCAGCTCAGGGCCGTCCTCGCCCCCATGGTCATCGGGGCCCTCGGAACGCTGCTCTCGATTATCGGCGTCTTCCTCGTACGCACCCGCGAGGGCGCCTCGAGCAAGGAGCTCCTCCGGGCACTCGGGCGGGGCGTCAACGGCGCGGCCGTCATGATCGCTGTCACCTCCTTCGCCGTCCTGTGGGCGATGGACATCCCCAACCTCATCGGCAGCTGGCTAGCCCTGATCGTCGGCCTCCTGACCGGCATCGTCATCGGGGCGGCTGCGGAGCACTACACGTCGCAGGCCTACCGACCCACCAGGGGCATCGCGGACCAG
>CAZTJX010000255.1:0-853 GCA_964613755.1 uncultured Demequinaceae bacterium
TGCTGGAGCGCGATGCCTCCCCCGAAGTCCCGCAGGATCGCGGGCAGGACGACGTTGACGATGGTGCCGTCGAGGAACGCGACGAAGGTCGCGAGGACCGCGATCCATAGGACGAGCCGCTGCTCTCGGGTCGGGGGCACCGGGGCAGGGGGCGCGGATGACGCGGGTGAAGCGGACGGCGACGGCGAGTGACGTGCCATGGCCATAGGGTACGTCGGAGGTTCGGGACCGGCGAGGACTAGCCCTCCGGATTGAATGCCAGTACCTGGAAGCCCTCCTCGTCGTCGTCGGTCTCGACGTTCCAGTCGAGGAAGATCTCGGATGGCGCGCCCGTCGTTTCGTCGTAGGTGATGGTGGCATCGGACTCGGCGCCTGCCTTCGCGTCGCGGTACTTCTCCTCGAGGTCGGCGAGGGTCCACGCGTGCTCAGCGGTTATCCACCCCTCGGCGATGGCCTCGTTCCGTTCGTCCGCGGTATCGATGGCGACGACCCTATGGTCGCGCACCGTGATGTCGTAGGTGCCCCTCGCCGGGCCGAAGATCGAGTAGGTCACGGTGTAGGAGTAGTCGGCGGGCTCGGACCATGAGGATGGCCCGACCCACGAGAACGGCTCGGTCGACGAGGACGGCTCGGTCGACGAGGACGGCTCGACCCATAACGAGGGTCCGGGCTTGTCGGAATTCGCGGAGTACGCCCACGCGGCGCCCCCGACGATCACGGCGCCGAGGGCGATGACGATGAGCAGCTTCTTCATGGCGGCCTCCCGGGCGCGGCGGTCTGGGTCCAATGGGGCGGACGTCCTACTACCTAGACGACGGGCCGGGGCCGAACGTTGGGTCGGTGGCTCGCAGTG
>CAZTJX010000255.1:863-2443 GCA_964613755.1 uncultured Demequinaceae bacterium
GCCGTCGTAGGCGACCGCGCGCACCGATGAAGGGTCGCGCTCGAGCTGGTCGAAGGCCGCGTCAAGCGCGAGCGCCTGCATCCGGTCGTGCGCGAGGATGTGTGCCCACGCGTCGTCGGCCTCCGGAGAGAAGTCGAGCTTGGCCATGTGTTACGCCATATCCACAGTAACATCCGGCACACTGGTACGGTGTGCCGTACTGACGTATCCTGGACGCGTGCGCTCTCTACGGGCGCGCGGAGGGAGGGCCACCATGGCCGAGGCAACGCATATCGGAGGGACCCTGGCGGTGCTGGACGGGCGCAAGCGGGTGAATCTCGCGGCGTTCGCGACCACCGATACGTACTTGATCTCACGGGGTGACCACGGCCGAATCATCCTGGATCCTGCGGTGGTGATGACCCAGGAGGAGCGCGACCTGCTCGACGATCCCTCCGTCCGCGCATCCGTCGAGCGATCGCGGGCCCAGGCCGACGAGCACCGGGGGCGGCGCGCACGCTGACCCTTGACGGGACGGACGACGCAGGGGGCGCGTCGGACGGGGTGCATGATTCAGTGTCGTCAGTCGCGCGGCGCTTCCTGGGGGCTCCCACGCCAGTGGGGCGTCCGGTCCGACGATCGCGAGCCCTGTGGACATCGGCGCCCAGGCGCGACACACACAGGTCTCCCCTCGCGCTCGCGCGCGCGTCGGGCCATGCTGGAGGAGTGAATACCTTGCCCTCCGCCACCTCCCGCAGGAACCACGCCCCGGCTCGTGTTGGCCTCGCCGCCGTAGCCGCGTTCGTCGCGCTCGCCTCCCTCGCCGGATGCGCGGGCCCCGACGTCCAGGTCACCGTGACCGTCGTCGTCCCATCGGTGTCTTCCTCGGCGTCCACCGATCCCGCAGACCCCGCCGCGCCAGCCGCGCCCGCAGACCCCGCGGCACCCGCCAACCCAGGCGGGGCGAGCGTCGTGGTCACGCAGGGTCCCGTCGCGTCTGAGTGCACCAACTCCGTCTGCCACTACGTGCACGTCCAGTGGCAGAACCTCGAGCCCGGCCCACACGTCACCCAGTGCGTGACGGACCATGGCGATATCGCGACGTGGTCGGAGAGCACCTACAACTACCCGACGGCAGACGGGGAACGGGACCTGGGGTGCTTCCTCGGGTACGCCGGTTCGCACGTGTGGGTCGTATTGGACGGCACGATTGAATCAGCCCACGCCAACTGGGGGTAGGGGCGAGGCGCTCTCGCCGGTTGACGGCGGGCTAGAGCCGGGGGTGCCTGGTGGGCGGGGGCGGGATCTGCTCCCCCGACGCGGGCTCCAGGGCTTGATTGCCGTGGTGCTGCGGGGTCTGTGGGGTGTACATGGGCCTCGGCGGCTGCGGCGGATACATGGGCCTCGACGGCTGAGGCATGAACGTGGGTCTTGAGGTCCGCGGCATAGGCGGAAGCTGTTGGCCGTAGGGCGACGGAGCCTGAGGTGTGAACGTCGGCATGCGGGTCTGGGGCGTGAACGTCGGCATGGGCGGAAGCTGTTGGCAGTATGGAGACGGAGCCTGAGTTGACAACGTCGGCATGCGGGTCTGCGGCGTGAAC
>CAZTJX010000256.1:0-2437 GCA_964613755.1 uncultured Demequinaceae bacterium
GCATGAGTGGCCGAACTCGCGCGCGGGAGAAGGCACGGTCGCGCTTCAGGTAATCCTCGACGGCCGCTCCGAGCGCGCCGAACTCACCCAGGCTCGGCTGCGCGGCGATGATTGCATCGAATGCGGACGCCCACCAGGAGAACTCCATTTCGAGGGACGCGTCAGCGGGCGCGACGCCACGCTCCTCGAGGTCGAGGAGCAGGGATCCAAGGTCGGCGCCGTCGAGGTGGCTATGCGCCTCGCGGACATGAGCCGCCTCGATCGGCGCGGAGTCGGTCCCGGTGGCCTCGGCAAGCGCGCGCCGCAGATCCTCCCAGGGCAGGTACTCAAGACCCCCGCGTCCAAGTTTGGTCTCGATCACAGGCGCGATGGTCGACCAGACGGTATGGGCATCGGCCAAGGCCTCTCGATAGGCGTCGGCCCGGTTCGGGACCCGAGGCCACCCTCCCTCGGAGCAGTGCGACCGCCAACGCGCAAGTCGATGCTGCGCGAGGAGAAGTTGCTGGTACAGGAGCGACGACTCCCTGGCCGGCCGCATCAACTCCTCGGCCCGGCGGATCCTCGTCCGCCGCTCTCGCTTGGTGAGATGCATCCCCGAGGGTGAACCTTCGGGCGCGGTCGCGGCGATAAGGTCCGCGATCGAGCCCTGGAAGATCGCCGGAGAGAACGTATCGAGCGTGTCGCGCAGTTCGAAGAACACCTCGAGCTGATCGCTCCACTCCGAGAGAGAAGGGGACGGATCGACCCCCACCTCGGCAGCCGCCTCTAGCGCGTCGGCTGACAGGCGCGGAAGATGGTGGGTTACGAAGGACGCGAGGGCCTCGTCGACGACGGCGCCTCGCTCCTCGTCAAGGACGATGCCCTCCCACCAGCGACGCTCGCGCGGACCGACTGCCTCCTCGGCGAGCGGCACCGCCGCGAGGGTCGCGGCACCAGCCTCGGTGTTGGCCGCATCGTCGGCGAGGCGCGCGGCATGCGCCCGTCCGACGGCTGCGGCGACAACGTCGATCCCGCGTTCGGCGACGTAGGCGACGGCCGTCGCCCCCAGGCGGACCCTCGTGGTCGGTGGGTTCTCCCTAGACGTCAGCCGCACGAGCGCCTGGACCGCGTCGTAAGCGCTCGTCTGCCATGGTGCCCAGATACGATGCAGGTCCTCGTAGCGCACCCGCAACTCGGCCCGTGCGGCAAGGAGAGCCTCCCCCTCAAGTCGAAGCGCCGTCTCGTCGAAGCGCGGACTCGACATGGTCATGGACTCAAGGAGGCGGGTCCGGCCCTCGGAATTCCAGGCCTCGCCGATCGCGCCGAGGTACAGATCCCCGGCCCCGACATCATCGAGCGCCGACGCTACGACCTGCGCCCCGGGAACCGAACCCGTCGCTACGCCGACGGTCTTGCCCGATGCCGCGCCATCGGCCGCAATCGCCGTCGCCGTCGCGAGCGCGTCACCACCGGGCGGTACCTGGATGAAGAGGTTTCGACCCGTGGCAACAAGGTCAAGGGCGGAAAACTGGCGATCGTCAAGGTCGCCGAGACCGCGCTCGGCAAAGGGATCACGATCCCCCATAGGGACGGCAGGAAGGGGACCAGTGAGCTCCTCTCGGGCCGTATGGTCGCCCGCGACCGACGCAAGTAGGAGTGACGAGGCGACGAGGTGATCGCACTCATCAATATCGTCGACGAGTCGCTGCTCGGGGTCGTCGAAGGAGCCGAGGATCAGACTCTCCCGAACCTCGAAGTCGGGGCCGAACACCTCCGCACACGCCCGTACTTCGTTCCACACCGGTCGTGGATCAAAATCGGCCTCGGTAGCGACGGCCGCCGCGAGGTCCTCGATTGCCGAGTCGGGGGCGCGCGCGCGGAGCTCCGTCGCAAGGATCGGGTTCAGAGACACCGCGGTGTGAAGCGTCACCTGAGTGTCCGTCTCGCGAGACGCCTCGAGCGTTACACGCCTCAGCAGGATGGGAACCTCGCGGGCGAAACCGTCGTCGGACCATAGGACGGTTCCGACGACCAGGGCGCCCGTCGCGACCCCCGTGCTCAATCGAACGGTCTCCGCATGCTCGCACGCGGCCCTCGCGCGACGGAGGGCGAGCGGCTGTGCCTGTTGATCGCGAACGAGCGCGCTCATGAGGGTTGGACGACCCGCGAACAGCTGAGCGAGCCCACTGGGATGAGCTGCCGTCAGGTCAACAACGGGTACCTCACCCCCTCCGATGTCGCGGAGTGGAGAAGCCTTGGCGAGTGCTCGCAACTGCTCCCGCCACTGCGAGAGCGCGTCCGCAACCAACGCGCGCGAGATATAGTCCGCCACTCCCCTAGCGTAGAGATGCGGAGCGCCAGGGTCCCTGCTGCCACGCCGCTCCGTGCGACCGCCCGGGAAGGTGCGACAGTGCGCGCCGCACAGGGGGGCAGGCGACGCGCACCGTTGGTGCGATTG
>CAZTJX010000257.1:0-2436 GCA_964613755.1 uncultured Demequinaceae bacterium
TCTCGACGAACGTGGGGGTCTCGCCGTTGATACGGCTCACGGGGTTCTTGAGATCGATGGCCTCGATCTGGTTCCCGCAGTTGTCGCACTGGTCGCCGCGCGCTCCGTCGTCCCCGCAGATCGGGCACGTGCCCTCGATGTAGCGATCGGGGAGGGTGCGACCCGTGGACGGGCTGATCGCGCCCTTGGTCTTCTGCTCGACCATGTAGCCGTTCGCGTGGACGGCCTTGAACATCGCCTGTGCGACCGCAAAGTGATTGCCCGTTGTCGTGCGAGTGAAGAGGTCGTAACTGAGCCCCAGCGCCGTGAGGTCCTCCGCAATGACGCGGTTGTAGCGGTCGGCGAGTTCGAGGGGCGGGACGCCCTCCTGTTCCGCCTGGACGAGGATCGGGGTTCCGTGCTCGTCCGTGCCTGAAATCATCAGCACGTCGTGCCCCGCCATGCGCATGTAGCGGCTGAAGACGTCGGATGGCACCCCGAAACCTGCGACGTGACCGATGTGGCGGGGACCATTGGCGTAAGGCCATGCGACGGCCGAGAGGATGCGGGACATGGTCACATCCTAGTGACGACAGCGGGGACGACGACGGCCACGCCTACGGAGCGGCCCGCGCCTCGATCGCGGCGGCATACAGTTCGCGCGACGAGACCCCCGTAGCCGCGGCGATGTCTCGAATGACGTCCTTGAGCCTCTCCCCCGATGACGCGCGCTCGATGGCCTCCGCTACGAGGGCCGAAAGGGAGGTCTCGGCGCGGTGCGCGCCAGAGACAACGACGACGATTTCACCCTTGGGCGGGTCGGATTGTGCCCACGCGGCGAGCTCGGCAAGGCTCCCGCGGCGCGTCTCCTCGTAGGTCTTGGTGAGTTCTCTGCTAACCGAGGCGGGTCGATCGGGCCCGAAGACCTCTACCATCGTTGCGAGCGTCGCGGCGAGGCGGTGGGGAGCCTCGAAGAACACCAGGGTGCGGGTCTCCGCGGCCAGCGCCGCGAGTGCCACGCTCCGCTCCCCCGCCTTCCTGGGTGGGAAACCCTCGAAGCAGAAGCGATCGGTGGCGAGCCCCGAGACTGCGAGCGCGGCAAGCGCGGCGCTCGGACCGGGAAGGACGGTGACGATGACCCCCGCCTCAGCGGCGGCCGTGACAACACGAAACCCGGGATCCGAGACCGTCGGCATCCCTGCGTCCGAGACAACCAAGACCGTCGCTCCTGCGGCGGCGCGCGCCACGAGGACGGGCGCGCGATCCTGTTCGTTGTGGTCGTTCAGGGAAATGACATCACCCGCGACGGTCACTCCGAGCCTCCTCGCGAGATCCCGGAGCCTCCGGGTGTCCTCGGCCGCGACAAGGTCGGACGTCGAGAGCGCGGCGACGAGGCGTGCGGAGGCGTCCCCCACGTTTCCAATGGGTGTCGCCGCGAGGATGATCCGTCCTGGCATGGCCCTAGCGTCCCATACCGGAAATCGCGGCTACGGCGATGAGGGGTAGCCAGGTGCGGCGGGAAGACCGAAGAACTCCTCGAGAGTAAGGACGCCCGAGTCGTGCATCTCCGTCGCCAACTCCATCCCGACGTAGCGGAGATGCCACGGCTCCCAGACGTAGCCCGTCACCCCTTCCTTTCCCTCGGGGTAGCGCAAGATGAATCCGTACTTCCACGCGTGCTGCGCGACGTACTTCCCCGCGGACGATGAGCCGAAGCACTGGGATAGACGGCACTCCGTCGTCGTGTAGATGTCCGCCGCGAGGCCACTCTGATGCTCGGAGTAGCCGGGTCTTGCGGTGGTCTTGTCGGCGACCGCGACCCCGCGATCCCGGGCTCGCGGATCGTAGAGCGCCTTCTGGAACGAGTAGCTGCGGTACGCCGTGGAGATCTTGAAGCCCGCCCCGGCCGCCTTCGCCGCTTGGTAAAGGGACGTGAGCGCCGCGGCCGCCTCGGCCCGCATCCTCTGGTCGCTTCCCTCGGGAATCCCGTTCAGCGCCACGAGGTCCTTCGGTACCCAGTCATCCGGAGTAATCGGAAAGTGCTTGTTGACAATGAGCCAAATCGACGTTGGATCATCGAGCGGGTGCGCGAACATGTCGAAGGTCTCGGAGGGGCTGGGGCTAGAGCTCGGGCTCGGCTGACTCGTCACCGACGCGGACGGGCTCGGCGAGGTCTCCGATGGCGACGGACTCGGGGTCGTCGCGGGTCCCGAGCATGCGACGAGCGCACCGACGACGCCAGCAAGCATCGCGGCGCGGACCGAGAGGGCGGAACGACGCACGGGAGATACGATACGTCACCGCAGGGACCGTCGCGGATGGGTGCGTGAACGGGTATCGATGACGGAGTTCGGGAATCCTCTCGATTGTCACGTCCCCTGGGGCGGGCGAGCAGGGCCCCGGGATAGGCTGGCGCTCGTGCTCCTCGAACGCCTCTATCGGTGGCGCCTCACCGTC
>CAZTJX010000258.1:0-2435 GCA_964613755.1 uncultured Demequinaceae bacterium
GAGGGGACGGTCGTAGGCCAGGGCCGCCGACTCGACGCCCGGCACCGCCGCGAGGCCACGGGCCTCGTCGCGGCGTACGCGCAGTTCCACCTCGAACGGAAGGTGCGGAGCCTCGGTATGGTGGACCGGACCGACGACGCGCCAAGGGAGGCGAGGCCAGCATGACCCCCGCGACTCCAGCGCCTCAGCCACCGCCTCCGCACCCGTCGGGCGCGAGGCCGCCGTCGCTTCCCGCGGACCTCGTCCCGAAGCACGTCGCCGTCATCATGGACGGCAACGGGCGCTGGGCTAAGGAGCGCGGGCTGCCGCGCACCGAGGGGCACGCGCGAGGCGAGGCGGCGCTGCTGGACGTGGTCGCGGGAGCCATCGAGATCGGAGTGGGCCACGTTAGCGCCTACGCGTTCAGCACCGAGAACTGGAAGCGCAGCCCCGAGGAGGTGCGCTTCCTCATGGGCTTCAACCGCGATGTGATCCGGCGTCGGCGGGACGACATGCACGCGTGGGGCGTCCGCGTCCGCTGGGCCGGACGCCGTCCCAAGCTCTGGAAGTCCGTCATCGACGAGCTCGAGACCGCCGAGCGCCTCACGGCGAAGAACACGACGATGACGCTGACAATGTGCGTGAATTACGGCGGCCGGGCGGAGATCGCCGACGCCGCGCGCGCCATCGCGGTCGAGGCGGCGGCCGGGCGGATCGACCCGACGCGCGTGACGGAGAAGACGGTCGCGGCGCACCTGGACGAGCCCGACATGCCGGACGTCGACATGCTGTGGCGAAGCAGCGGCGAGATGCGGACGAGCAACTTCCTCCCGTGGCAGGCCGCCTACGCGGAGATGGTGTTCAGCGACGTGCTCTGGCCCGACGTGGACCGCCGCGACCTGTGGCGCGCGATCGAGGAGTACGCACGGAGGAACCGCCGCTTCGGCGGGGTGTAGCTGGAACCCCAAAGAGAAGCATCAGACAGAAGGAGTGCGATTCCGATGAAGGACCGCGATGAGATTGTGCAGACGGTGTTGCACTATGTCGAGGGCTGGTACACCTCCGACGCTGGGCGTATGGGGAAAGCCCTTCATCCGAGCCTGGCCAAGCGCCGCGTTACCCCGGAGGGCGAGGTGTGGGACGTCACCCGCGACTGGATGATCGACGCCACGAAAAAGGGGCAGGGCGCGATCGAGAATCCGGAAGACGGCATGAGGACCATTCAGGTTCTGGATATGACCGAGACCATGGCAAGCGTGAAGCTTGTCTCGGAGGAATTCGATGACTACCTCCATCTTGCGAAGGCGCCGGACGGGTGGAGGATCGTCAACGCATTGTGGGACTACAAGCAGGGCCAACAGCCGTAGTCGCCTCGGTTTTCGCCGGGCTATCGAGGAGTACCCGCGGCGGAGTCGCCCCTTCGGTGGCGCCGAACAAGCGCAGCGGCCACCCCGATCGCGATCGCGAGGAGTACCGCCCCAGCAAACCACCACGTGAACGTCTCAAATAGCCGCAACGCTGCAGCCCCGAGCGCCGTGTAGAGTCCCGCCCACGCGAGGCATCCCGGGATCATCGCGAGTGTGTAGACGCCGTACCGCATACGCCCGATGCCAGCCGCCGCATTGACCGCCGTCTGGAACCCCACGGTGAGGAAGGACACGGGAACACCGAACGGCCCGTACTTCTCGAGGTACGCGTGGGCGCGTTGCATCATCGGACCCTCGAAGCGCTTGCGCCAGCGCGTATGCAGAGCGCCGGAGACGACGCCGCGGCCCAGCCAGTACGTGCCCTGGGCGCGGAAGAAGACCACGAAGAACAGGAAGACGTAGGCGGCCCACCAGCCCCAGGACGAGATGGCGTCGGGGACTCCCGTCACGGGGCCTCCTTCGCGGCGCATACGCCGCAGATTCCGGTCAACTCGACGGTGTGCTCGATGGAAGAGTACCCGTGCTTGGCAGCGATGTCCTCGGCCCAGGACTCGACGCCCGCCCCCGAGATCTCCTTCGCCGCGCCGCAGATGCGGCATCGGAGGTGATGGTGATGCGCGTCGGGGCTTTCGCACCTGCGGTAGAGCGTCTCGCCGTCGTCGGCGCGTACCGAATCCACGTCGCCGGACTCGGCGAGGGCTTGGAGCGTGCGGTACACCGTCGCCAGCCCGATGCTCGAACCGTTGTGCACTAGGAGGTCGTGCCAGGCCTGCGCTGAGCGGAAGTCTCCCTCCCCAAGGGCGTCGAGCACCGCGCTGCGTTGCTTGGTCATGCGCATCTCGCTCATGCGCGTACCTCCGTACGCCGGCGTCGCTCGACGAGCGTCGTCACCGTGATCACGACGGTGTAGACCGCGACGCCGATCACCACGATGAGGGCGCCGGGCTGGAGGTCGTGGAAGAGCGTGATCCCGATGCCGGTAAGCGTCAGCACCGCGCCGATGCCCATGGCGAGCGTCATGGTGCGATT
>CAZTJX010000259.1:0-2421 GCA_964613755.1 uncultured Demequinaceae bacterium
CCGAAGACGCCGTTCTATGCGGAGTCGGGCGGCCAGGAAGCCGACGCTGGCGTCATTCAGTCCCAGGGCGCGACGCTTGAGGTCGTCGATGTGCAGAAGGCGGCCAAGGGGCTGATCGTCCACACGGCAAAGGTCGCGGAGGGCGAGATCACTGTGGGCGACGACGTATCGGCCCAGGTGGATCCGGAATGGCGCGTCGGTGCTCGCCAGGCCCACTCCGGGACGCACCTTCTTCACGCCGCTCTCCGCCAGGTCCTGGGACCCGACGCGCTCCAATCGGGCTCGTACAACAAGCCCGGGTACCTGCGACTCGACTTCTCGTGGCCCACGGCACTGAGCGCCGAGGCGCGTAGCGAGATCGAAGAGGTCACCAATCGCGCCATTCGCCACGACCTCGCCGTCGGGGCGCAGTACATGAGCCTCGCGGACGCCAAGGAGTGGGGTGCCATCGCCCTTTTCGGTGAGACCTACGACGAACTGGTGCGCGTCGTCGAGATCGGTGGGGTCTGGTCGCGTGAGCTCTGCGGCGGAACTCACGTCGAGCACTCGAGCCAGGTGGGGATGGTCGCCCTGAGTTCCGAAGGATCGGTCGGCTCGGGCTCGCGCCGCATCGAGGCGTTCGTGGGCATCGAGGCATTCCAGCAACTTGCGGCCGAGCGTTCCCTCGTCGCCGAGTTGACCACCACACTCAAGGTTCAGCCTGCGGATCTCGTGCCGCGCATCGAGCGTCTGCTCGAGCGACTCTCGGAGACCGAAAAGAGACTTGCTGCGTATCAACTCCAGGCGACGCTCGATACGGCGGGAAACGTAGCCGCGGGAGCCAAGGAGATCGCCGGCGTCCGAGTGGTCACGCACCACTCGCCCGAAGCCCAGGACGGGGAGGGCGCGAGGGCGCTTGCTCTCGACGTTCGAGCGAGGCTCGGCGACGAAGCGCCGACGGTCGTGGCGATTACGACCGTCGCGGCGGACAAGCCGGTCGTCATCGTCGCAACGAATGAGGCTGCTCGCAAGGCGGGAATCAAGGCTGGGGACCTCGTCAAGGCGGCATCGAAGATCCTCGGTGGGGGAGGAGGCGGGGGAGCGGACCTCGCCCAGGGCGGAGGCCAAGACTCCGCGAAGACTGACGCGGCGCTCGCGTCCGTCATCTCTGCCGTCGAGGCTCATGCCTGACACGCCGCATTTCGGCGCGCGCCTCGGGATCGACGTCGGCACCGTGCGCATTGGCGTGGCCGCCTCCGATCCCGAGCGCCGCATGGCGTTCCCCGTCTCCACGGTGACGCGAGGGCCCGCTGCCGCGGCCGAAGTCGTCCACATCGCGAGCGAGCGCGAGGCTACGGTCATCTACGTTGGCCTTCCCCTGACCCTCGCGGGCGCCGAGGGGCGGAGCGCCGCTGACGCCCGCGCTTTCGCACAGGAAGTCGCGGAACGCACGGGCCTCGTCGTCCGTTTGATCGATGAGCGCCTCTCGACGATTTCGGCGGAGAACTCGTTGCGAGCGGCAGGGAGGAGTGCGCGTCGTCAGCGCACGATCGTTGACCAACAGGCGGCGGTGGTTATTCTGGGCAGTGCGCTGGATACTGAGAAGGCTGGAACCACGAAGAGCGTGACCGAAGTCGTCACGCGCAAGGGGAGTCATGACTGATCTGTTCGAGGCGGACGCCGCCACCACGACGTCCCTTGACCTTCGGCGCGCCCAGCGTGACCAGCGTCGCCGAGCGCGTCGCTGGCGCACCCTCATGGTGACCGCCGTCGGGCTCGTCCTGGTTTCCCTCGGAGCGGCCGTCGGCTGGAACTTCCTGCAGGCGTTCAAGACCGCCGGTCCCGAGATTCCCGACTTTGATGGCTATGGCCAAGGGGCGGTCGAGGTGGTCATCGAACCCGGGGACACCGGAGCCGAGATTGCCGAGAAGCTTTACGACGCGGGAGTGATCGAATCGGAGAAGGCGTTCGTGCTAGACGCTAGCGCCAACTCGGCGGACGCACAGAAGATCACGCCCGGCTACTACGTGATCCCCAAGCAGATGAAGGCCCACTACGCCCTTCTGGCGCTCCTCGACACCGGCAACAAGCGAGAGGTGTCGATTACGATCCCCGAAGGCAGGGGGGTCACCTTCATTCTGGAGAAAATCGCCGCGCTCACCGGGGCGGCGCCTGCGGAGGTTCAGGCGGCGGCCGACGACTTTGAGACCATCGGCTTGCCCGAGGAAGCAAACGGGAGCCTCGAGGGTTGGCTCTTCCCCTCGACCTATAAATTCAACCCCGGTGTGACGCCTACGGAGGTCCTCACGACGATGGTGTCGACCACGGTGTCGAAACTCAAGGCCCAAGACGTCCCACAGGACCAGTGGCTGCGGATCCTGACGATCGCGAGTCTGGTCGAGAGGGAAGCGGGGCTCGACGTCGATCGGCCACTGATCTCAG
>CAZTJX010000260.1:0-2391 GCA_964613755.1 uncultured Demequinaceae bacterium
CCCCGTGGAGGAGGAGAATGCGCGAGGGATCCATATTCGAACCCTAGTCGCACCGTGGAAGGACCACCTACCGAGCCTCAGGACGCCTCTCTGGTAAGATTCACTCGGCCTCCCGGATAGCAGGGACGCCCACATCACAACACACGAGCAGGTATGCAGCGCGGCTTCAGAAGACGCTGATCATCGGTGGTGATGGGCAGGACGGTTCCCCCCACGAACACTCCTGAACATTTCGACTGACGATCAGTGGTGAGGCACTCGCCCCACGGTCTCGCCCGCCTGCTCCCAATGCAAGGAGCAACTTCCTGATGGAAGGTCCAGAAATCCAATTCGCCGAGGCCGTCATTGATAACGGCAAGTTCGGCAAGCGCGTCGTCCGGTTCGAAACCGGCCGACTCGCCAAGCAGGCCGCAGGCGCGGTCATGGCTTACCTCGACGGCGAGACGGCCATGCTGTCGGCCACGACGGCGGGCAAGAAACCCCGCGAGGGCTTCGACTTCTTCCCGTTGACCGTTGACGTCGAAGAGCGTCAGTACGCGGCTGGCAAGATCCCCGGCTCGTTCTTCCGCCGAGAGGGCCGTCCGACCACGGACGCCATCCTCACGTGCCGTCTCATCGACCGGCCGCTGCGCCCGTCGTTCGTCAAGGGTCTCCGCAACGAGATCCAGGTGGTCATCACCGTCATGGCCGTCCACCCGGACGACCAGTACGACGTGGTCGCCATTAACGCGGCCTCGATGTCCACGCAGATCGCCGGGTTGCCGTTCAGCGGCCCCATCGGCGCCACGCGCATTGCGCTCATCGACGGCCAGTGGGTGGCGTTCCCGCGCTACTCCGACCAGGAGCGTTCCGTGTTCGACATGGTCGTGGCCGGCCGCATCGTGGGCGACGACGTCGCCATCATGATGGTTGAGGCCGAGGCCACCAACGACTCGCTCGACCTGGTATCGGAGGGCGCGACCGCGCCGACCGAGGACATCGTCGCCGAGGGCCTGGAGGCGGCCAAGCCGTTCATCCGCGCCCTGTGCGAGGCCCAGGTCAAGCTCGCCAAGACCACCTCCAAGCCCACGGGCGAGTTCCCGATCTTCCTGGACTACCAGGACGACGTCATGGAGGCCGTGAGCAAGGCCGCAGAGGCGGACCTCGCGAAGGCGCTTCAGATCGCCGACAAGCAGGAACGGGAGACGCGCCTCGACGAGGTCAAGGCGACGACGATCGAATCGCTCGAGGCACAGTTCGAGGGGCGCGGCGGAGAGATCTCCGCGGCGATCCGCGCGGTGACCAAGAAGACGGTCAGGCAGCGCATCCTCACGGACGGGGTCCGCATCGACGGCCGCGGCCTCGCGGACATCCGGCCCGTCTCCGCGGAGGTTGCGGTCATCCCGCGCGTCCATGGTTCGGCCCTCTTCGAGCGCGGCGAGACGCAGATCCTCGGCGTCACCACGCTCAACATGTTGAAACTGGAGCAGCAGATCGACTCGTTCGCCCCGGACAACAAGAAGCGCTACATGCACCACTACAACTTCCCGCCCTACTCGACCGGCGAGACCGGCCGTGTGGGCAGCCCCAAGCGCCGCGAAATCGGACACGGGGCGCTCGCGGAGCGAGCCCTCATACCGGTCCTTCCCAAGCGCGAGGACTTCCCATACGCGATCCGTGAGGTCTCCGAGGCCCTCGGGTCCAACGGTTCCACCTCGATGGGTTCGGTGTGCGCATCCACGCTCGCCATGCTCAATGCCGGTGTGCCGCTGCGCGCCTCAGTCGCGGGCATCGCGATGGGCCTCGTGTCCGACACGGTGGACGGCGAGACCCGCTACGCGGCCCTTACCGACATCCTGGGGGCAGAGGACGCCTTCGGCGACATGGACTTCAAGGTCGCGGGTACCAAGGACTTCGTCACGGCGATCCAGCTGGACACGAAGCTCGATGGCATCCCGGCCGACGTCCTGAAGAAGGCGCTCGGCCAGGCCCACGATGCGAGGCTCCACATCCTCGGGATCATGAACGCCGCGATCAGCGAGCCGGACGAGATGAGCGAGTTCGCTCCTCGGATCATCACGGTTCAGGTGCCCGTCGACAAGATCGGGGAGGTCATCGGCCCGAAGGGCAAGATGATCAACCAGATTCAGGACGACACCGGAGCGGACATCTCGATCGAGGACGACGGTACGGTCTTCATCGGCGCGACGAACGGCGAGTCCGCCAACGCTGCCCGCGAGGCCATCAACGCGATCGCCAATCCGCACATGCCCGAGATCGGGGAGCGCTTCGTCGGCACGGTCGTCAAGACCGTTGCGTTCGGCGCGTTCATCTCCCTCTCTCCCGGCAAGGACGGGCTGCTCCACGTCTCGGAGATCCGCAAGCTTGCCGGTGGCAAGCGCGTGGAGAACG
>CAZTJX010000261.1:0-1156 GCA_964613755.1 uncultured Demequinaceae bacterium
GGGTGGTAGACGTTCCAGTTCTCAACCCGGAGCACCTCCTTGCCGATCTTCGGCGTGTGCTCGGGGTAGAGGTTGTCGAGCGGGCGTCCCACCATCGAGCGAATCATGCGCGACTGGGAGTTGTCCTTGTCGGTCATCTTGAAACTGTCGACGGTCTTGCCGTCTCGCATCACCGTGATGGTGTCCGCGATCGCGCGGATCTCGGGAAGCTTGTGGGAAATGATGATCGCCGTGATGCCGTGATCGCGCAGGCCCCGAATCAGGTCGAGGAGGTGCTCCGAGTCTTCGTCGTTCAGGGCAGCGGTCGGCTCGTCGAGGATCAGGAGCTTAACCTCCTTGGACATCGCTTTCGCGATCTCCACGAGCTGCTGCTTTCCGACGCCAAGGTGAATGATCGGCGTCGTGACGTTCTCTCGAAGCCCAACCTTCTCCAGCAGGACACCGGCCTCGATGTTCGTCTCATTCCAGTCGATGACGCCGCGCTTCGAACGCTCGTTGCCGAGGAAGATGTTCTCCGCGATCGAAAGGAAGGGGCTGAGCGCCAACTCCTGGTGGATGATGACGATGCCTTTTGCTTCCGAGTCGTTGATCGAGTGGAAACGGGCAGGCCTACCCTCGTATTCAATCTCTCCGTCGTATGTTCCGGCGGGCCAAACCCCCGAGAGGACGTTCATCAGCGTCGACTTGCCCGCGCCGTTTTCCCCGCAGATACCGTGGATCTCGCCACGCTTGACTTCGAGGTCAACGCCATCCAGCGCATTGACGCCACCGAAGCTCTTGACAATGCCCTTCATCCGAAGAATGACGTCGCCATTCTTCGGGCTTTGCTTCTTGCTCATCGGGTTTCACTCCCCTCGGATGTCGCGGCACGGTGGCCGCGCTCTGACGAGCGCGGCCACCGCACCAACTTGACTAGCTGTGCTTACAGACCGACGTCGGATGCCTTGAGGAATCCGGAGTCAATCAGCTTGCTCTGAATCTGGTCGGGGGTAACAACCTCCGGCATCACGAGGTACGACGGGACGACGTGGTCGCCGTTGTCGTAGGTCTCGGTGTCGTTGACCTCAACAGTGTCGCCCGCCATGATCTCCTGGATCATGGTGTGGGCGCGCTGGCCGAGCTCACGGGTGTCCTTCCAAACCGTCGTCGTCTGCTT
>CAZTJX010000261.1:1166-2390 GCA_964613755.1 uncultured Demequinaceae bacterium
ACTGCTTGCCAGCGATCATGTTGACAACGCTCGCCTTGTCGCCGTCCTGCCCCGTGACGAGGTAGGAACCAGGCGCGTAGCCGGCGCCGTCAAGCGCAGCCACGATGCCCTGAGCGAGCGAGTCGTTCGGGGAGAGAACGACGTCAACCTTCTCGTTGGTGTAGAACGAGCCGAGGATGTTCTCCATACGGGCCTGAGCGTCATCGCTACCCCAACCGAGGATACCGATGTTCTGCCACTCGTCCGTGTTCGGCGTGGGCGTGTTCGCCGCACCCGACTTCACCACGAGCTGTCCGCTCTCAACGTACGGGTACAGAATGTCCCACGCACCGTTGAAGAAGAACTTCGCGTTGTTGTCGTCGGGGCTACCAGCGAACGGCTCGAAGTTGTAGGGACCGTCGCCATCGGCGAGACCCAACTCCTCTTCGAGGAACGTGCCCTGGAGTTTACCAACCAGGTAGTTGTCGAACGTTGCGTAGTAGTCAACGTTCGGCGACTGGTTGATGAGACGGTCGTACGCGATCACCGTGACGCCCGCGGCGCCGGCGTCGGCGAGAACCGGGCCGAGCGTCAGGCCGTCAATCGACGCGATCACAAGGATCGTTGCGCCGTTGGCGATCATGTTCTGCAGCTGAGAGATCTGCTGGTCCGTCTTGTTGTCGGCGTACTGCAGGTCGACGGTGCAACCGTCGGCCTGAAGAAGAGCCTGAAGGTTCTCACCGTCACTGATCCAACGCTCGAGGCTACGAGTCGGCATAGCAATACCGACATTGCAGTCAACGGCATCGCCCGTGGGCGCCGCCGATGTCGTGGTCTCGTCATCGCCGTTGCAGGACGAAAGCATGAGTGCTACACCGCTTGCTGCGGCGAGCCAACCCAGATTGCGCTTGGCTGACATATGTTCTGCCATTCCCTTCTGTTGGCTGGACTAACGTGCCCCCACCCATCTCAGAGTCGCGAAGGCCCCGAGGGGCACGACGAAACAGGGAGGCTAGGCGTGGGATTCCTGCTGCAGAGACAACGTGAGTGCTCGTCCATCACGGGGAGAGAGGCCGCGAGACCAAGAGATTCGGCTAAACAGTCGGATCACTTCGATCACCGCCTATCGCCTTTGATGAGGAACACCGTTGCTGCCGCCGCGGATATCTACCTTTGTAGACGTCCCGAACATATACCCCCCGCCTCGCCCCCGCCAACCTCCCGCATGTGTCGATTTGGTAACTT
>CAZTJX010000262.1:0-2369 GCA_964613755.1 uncultured Demequinaceae bacterium
CGCGAGCGGTACCTGGTGCGCGCGCCACGAGCCCTCGGTCTGCTGATCGTCGATCGACTTCGGGCACGTCCAGCCCTTGGGGGTCCGCATCACGATCGTGGGCCACATCGGGCGGTCCATGTCGGGGTTCTTCTTCGCCGCTGCCTTGATCGCGGCGATCTCGTCCATGACGTCGTCGAGCACCGCGGCGAACCGGCCGTGGATCTCCAGGGGGCCCTCGTCGTCGAAGCCTGCCTCGAATACGTGGGGCTTGTGACCGTATCCGCGCATGAGCGAGTCGAGCTCGTCGTCGCCAATCCGGGCCAGGACGGTGGGGTTCGCGATCTTGTAGCCGTTGAGGTGCAGGATCGGGAGCACGACGCCGTCCGTGGCGGGATTGATGAACTTGTTGGAATGCCAGCTGGTGGCGAGCGGGCCGGTCTCGGCCTCGCCGTCGCCGACGACAGCCGCGACGAGCAGGTCCGGGTTGTCGAACGCCGCGCCGTAGGCGTGGCTCAGTGCGTAACCCAGCTCGCCCCCTCTGGCCGGCGTCGCACATGGGACCTTGATCGCGACTGGTTCACGACCGCCTACTGCGACCAGGGAAGATCACTGCGTGAGCTTGCGGGCGAGGTGGGGTGCAGCCCGACGACGATCGCCCGCGCTGCCGCCGAGTGGGGAGTCCCGTTGCGGTCGCGCGGAGGCAGGGTGCGTGGGCGTCGAGGCTCCCAAGCAGTCACCCCTGCGGGCCTCGTCCTGGACATCTCGGGTGGGGTTCAGGGGCGTGTACGCCTCCAGACCTTCCTCGTAGTGGCGCAGAGCCGGTCGCTCTGCCAGGCAGCGCGAAGCCTTGTTCGGCGGCAGAGCCAGATCAGCGTGCAACTTGCCCGGCTCGAACGGGACGTCGGCGGCTCGCTGGTGGTGCGGGCCTCGGGTGCGAAGCCGCTCGCGCTCACGCCCCTCGGCGCACGGTTGGTTCGCGAGACTCGTGCCGCTGGCCCCCCGCCGGGATCGAGTCCGCTCGTCCCGCAGCCCTTGCGGTCGGCCCTTCTCGTGTTTCGCGCGGAGGAGCGCCTCGCGCGCCTGATTGTCGTGGCCCAGTCGGTGTCACTCGCACAAGCTGCGACGCGACTTCGCACTGACACGAGCACGCTTCGACGGTCCATCGTTGCGCTGGAGCGTGCGCTTGGTTACGAGTTGGTGATCACGAAGGGTCGTCACGAGCAGCTGAGACTCACCGCACGCGGGCGCCGACTCGTCTCGCAGTGCGCCAAGGCGCTCCCGGAGGGGGACCGGAGAGGCGTCAGTCGTCGGGATCCAACTGATGGTCATCGGGGCGGGGGAGATCGGACTGCGGGTTGGCCTCCCGAAAGCGCCGGTTGACGTGGAACCACTGGGCGCCTTCGACGAGTTCTTCCCAGGGGGTGATCGCTCCGAGTTCTGCACGAATGTGGCGACGTACTGCAATCTCGGTCGGGGTGTAGCCGGACGGGCCGCCGTTCTCGATCCGAACGATCACCTTACGGCGCGTGTCGTCGTCAAGGTCGGCGAACAGGTGGGCATACGTCGCCACCCAGGCGGGATCGTTCACGCTCGCCACGGTCCTCCTGAATCCCCCGGCGTGTCCGGAGGGATTCACTCCATCCTCCAAGAGGTAAGGACGGAACGAAACTCAGGGCGAATCAGGTCTTGTGTAGAGCGCCAATACAGATGAGAATTTGCCAATCTATCTGAGAATCGCGTGGGTACCGAATTGCTCAGGTTGACGAGTCAGCGACCGGCCCCGAGTTTTCCACAGGTGGATTCACCGGCGGCGCCGCATTCTACACAGCACCCTTCGTTAAACCGTGGATTGAAGTCGACGGCGTGTCGGAGGCGGGGTGTCACGGTTGCCATGCAGACTTGTCCTTGGGAAACCAGAAAGCCCAAGTACGGCCGTCTGGTCGCTCTTGGGCTCTCGGGTGAAACCTTGTGCGGTTCACCTTGAGGGTAACTCCAACATGGCTCCCCTGTCATCAGGCGAGTTGTGGAGTCGTCAAGAGGGCCGGACCTTAGGTTCCCGTTAGGAGGACTGCCATGCCGGCGGTCTTTATTGGGTACGACCTGAATTCACCGGGTCAGAACTATGCCAAGGTCCACGAGGCGATCAAGTCTCTGGGCGCGTGGTGCAAGCCGCTTGAGTCGACGTGGGTGGTTAGCGCCCACGGCTTGACGGCGGAGAACGCGAACGCCAAGTTGAAGGCGGCTTTCGATAGTTCCGATCAATGGTGGATCGTCGACATCAGTGGCGACGACAACGTCGGCTGGCTCCCGCGCACCGTGTGGGAGTGGCTCAGCGAGCACGTCTAAGCCTGCTGGCTGGTCGTGCGGTTGGGCGTGTACGTCTTGAC